>CAZZNG010000021.1:0-34359 GCA_964655505.1 uncultured Litorilinea sp.
TGGTCGAATCCATCGAGCGCGTCATGGCAGGACCTGCCCGTCGCAGCCGTGTGCTTTCTGAAGAAGACCGCAAAGTGGTTGCCTACCATGAGGCCGGACACGCCATTGTCATGGAGCATCTCCACTTCGCCGACCTAGTTGGCAAGATCACCATTGTGAGCCGCGGTCAGGCGCTCGGCTATGTCATGCCCCTGCCCGAAGAGGATCGCACGCTCAAGAGCCGGGCACAGTATGAAGACGAACTCGCGGGGCTGTTGGGCGGTCGCGTGGCCGAAGAATTGACCTTTGCCGAGCCGTCCACCGGCGCGACCAATGACCTGGAGCGCGTGACGAAGCTGGCTAAGGCGATGGTGACCCGCTTTGGCATGAGCGACATCATCGGCCCCATGCAGTTGCAGCAGGGCGACAGCAACCCCTTCATGGGCATGGACTTTGGCGAGCAGCGCACCTATAGCGAAGAGGTGGCCCGCTTGATCGACCGCGAAGTGCGCCGCATCGTCGAGGAAGCCTATGCCAAGGCGCGGCGCATTCTGATCGAGAAGCAGGATAAGCTGGTGCTGCTGGCCGAAACACTGTTGGAGAAGGAAGTGCTGGATCGCAAGGAGTTCTTGCAGTTGATCCACGGGGAAGAGACGCCGCCACCGGCTGCGCCGCCCGCCCCAGCCCAAGCGCCCGCCTAAGCAAATATTTAAAATGAACTTCCGGAAAGCTCTGAGCTTTCCGGAAGTTATTTCTCTCAATGGATCAGTTGGGGGGAGGAGTTGGTCCGCCCGCCTGCCAGCGCCAGGGCAATTTCCCCCGCTACGCGTGCATTGTTGCACAGCAGGCTGATATTGGCGTGCACGCTCGCCTCGCCGGTCAACTCGGCCAGCCTCGCCAGCAAAAAGGGCGTTACCTCGGCTGAACGCAGCCCGCGCTGCGCGGCCTCGTTCACCGCTTGGGCAATGGCCGGTTCGATCCGGGCCGCGGGGATCTCATCCGCCGCGGGAATCGGCACAGCCACCAGCAGCCCGCCCGGCAAGCCCAACTCGCGCTTGGCGCGCCAAATGGCCGCTACCTCCGCCGCACTGTCACAGCGTACATCGACCGGCAGCCCGCTGGATCGGCTGTAAAAGGCCGGAAATTCATCCGTGCCATACCCCACCACTGTCACGCCGTGAGTTTCCAGGTATTCAAGCGTAGCGGGTAGGTCCAAGATCGCTTTGGCCCCCGCGCAAACCACCACCACCGGCGTCTGTGCCAACTCCTGCAAGTCGGCGCTGATGTCCGTGCCGTCCCCTCGATGTACGCCGCCAATGCCGCCTGTGGCAAAGATTTCGATGCCGTGCCGCTGCGCGATCCACATGGTCGCGGCGACTGTGGTCGCGCCGTCGGCCTGCTGCGCCATTACCACCGGCAGGTCGCGGCGGCTGACCTTGCGTATGTTGGGCGCGGTGGCAAGGTGCAGCATCTGTGCATCGCTCAAGCCCGCGATCAATTCACCGCGAATGATGCCGATGGTGCGCGGCATCGCGCCCGCGGCCAGCACCTCTGCCTCCATGGCCCGCGCTAGTTCGATATTGGCCGGATGGGGCAGCCCATGCGAGATCACTGTCGATTCGAGCGCAACAAGAGGGGCCGCTGCCGGACTCATCGGGAGCCTCCTGGGAGAACGGCGTCTGTCATCTTATGATCCTTCCAGGCAGATCAGCCCGCGCGCGCCACGATGTAGGCAGTGCGGCTGTGCCAGGCAACCGTCTGATTGAGCAACTGCCGTTCAAAGAGCGCGGCCACCTGCTCGATCTCTGCATCGCTTAGTTGGGCCTGCAAGCGTTGGGCGTAGCTGGGGCGATCATCGCCTTGCGCAGCAAACCAGCGTGCCAGCAGCCCCGCGGTCACGCGCACGTCGGCCTGCTCTTCCTCGGTGCTGATGGTCACGCGCAGCCCGGTCGCCTGCCACAGCGCAGCCAGATCGTGCTCGTCCCAACTGACCAGCGGATCGTCCGCCGCGTGGTAGATCGCCTCCTCCGCCTCCCGCACGCGCTGCGCCAATTCCTCGCCCAACTCGTCCAGGTTGACCAGTCGATAGAGCCGCTGCGTGTGGCGCGGGATGCGCTCGGCCAGGCTGATCACGCCGGTGGGACGGCGCAGCGCTGCAATGTGCGCGATGGCCGCGGCCTTGTCCGCCCAGTCGAGCAGTACATTGTGGCCCACGACCGCGTCAAAGCCATCCGGCCCGTCGTGCGCGGCAACCTGTGCCGCGGCCGCGTCCAACTCCCCTTCCATGACAATGGGCCGTTCGACATCGGGCAGTTGCTCGGCCAGTTGGCGCAGCGCGTCCGCGTCGCGGCGGCTGCGTACCAGCGCAAAGACGCCCCCTTCAGGCACGCGGCGCAGCGCCTCCCACGTAATCAAGCCGCTGCCCGCCTTGAGGTCAAGCACCAAGCTATGCCGGGCCAGGAGGGCCGCGTCCAGCACCCGATCGCGCAGATCGCCCAGGCGTTCGCCCATGCCGGAGATGGTGCGCTGCAGCCAGCGGTCGCGCGCCGAATCGGGCGCGGAAAAGGTCAAGACCTCGGCGTCGGCGGGTCGATCCTCCACCGCGAGCATGGCGGCCAACTGTGCCTCGCGCCGCCGCGCCACGGTCTGGCGAATCTGCGCTTCGTAGCCTTGATCCGAGGGCTGATAAAAGACCTTGCCTTGCAGCGATGAGGGCAGATATTGCTGTGCCACCCAATGGTCGCGGTAGGCGTGGGGATAGAGATAGCCTTCGCCGTGTCCAAAGCCCTCTTTGTCGCGGTTGGCATCGCGCAAGTGGTTGGGGATGCCGCTGTCTGCCTCGCGCGCCACCGTCTCCAGCGCATCGAAAAAGGCAAAAGCCGTGTTGGACTTCTTGGCTGTGGCAAGGTAGAGCGCGGCTGTTGCCAGGTGAAAGCGCCCTTCGGGCATACCGACCTGCTCAAACGCGGCCGCGCACGCGGTCACCACCTGGATCGCCTGCGGATCGGCCAACCCTACATCCTCCCCGGCAAAGATCAACATGCGCCGGAAGATGAAGCGCGGCGATTCGCCTGCATAGACCATCTTCGCCATCCAGTACATAGCCGCGTCCGGGTCGCTGCCGCGCAAGCTCTTGATAAAGGCGCTGATGGTGTCAAAGTGATAGTCGCCCTCTTTGTCATACAGCACCGCGCGCTGCTGGATCGACTCCTCGGCCACTGCCAGCGTCACATGGATCGTACCGTCTGGCTCCGGCTCGGTCGTCTCAACCGCCAATTCCAGCGCGTTGAGCACCCCGCGCGCGTCGCCGTTCGCCACATCGACCAGATGCTCGCGCGCGTCGTCGTCCAGCTTGACCGGCAGCTTGCCATAGCCGCGCACTGGGTCTGCCAGCGCCTGCTGGATGACCGCGCGCAGGTCTTCCTCAGTCAGCGGCTGCAACTGGAAGATGCGGCTGCGGCTGACCAGGGCCTTGTTGACCTCGAAATAGGGGTTTTCGGTGGTCGCGCCGATGAAGATGACCGTGCCGTTTTCGACCCAGGGCAGCAGCGCGTCCTGCTGCGCCTTGTTAAAGCGGTGGACTTCGTCGACAAAAAGAATCGTGCGCTGGCTGTGATAGCGGGCGCGGTCTTGCGCCTCGGCGATCGCCTCGCGGATCTCCTTGACGCCCGACAGCACCGCGTTGAGCGCGATGAAGTGGGCGCGCGTGGTGTTGGCGATGACTTGGGCCAGGGTGGTCTTGCCTGTGCCCGGCGGGCCATAGAAGATCAGGCTGCCCAGTTGGTCGGCTTGGATGGCGCGGCGCAGCAGCCGCCCCGGCCCCACAATGTGATCCTGGCCGATGTACTCGTCGAGCGTGCGCGGGCGCATACGCGCGGCCAGCGGCGCTTCACGCTCCAGCCGTTCTTCGTGTGCTTGGCTAAAGAGATCGCTTGCCATGCGCCTAATGATAGCGCCAAGCGGGGCAAAGGTCGAAACTGGACTAGAGCGCTCGATGCACGTTGGGAAATGAACTGGGTGATCTGCCCGAACGCGCCGAGCGTCCGGGAAGTTTAGGCTGTCATCCCGCCGGTTTGGACAGTCCGAACGCGCTGGGGCACAATGCGCCTAGATAAGAGCTATGTAAGACATTGGCTGTAAGATACTACTGTAAGACATTGGACACACCGCCGGGCCTGGTCGAGTAGGTCGCGCCCGGCTCAAACTTGAGAAGGTAGCCAGCCATGGCATCACCCTGGCAAAGGCTGACACGGCAGCTTGCACGGTTGCCGTCGCTGCACCATCGTGACTTTCGCTTGCTTTGGAGCGCACAACTGGCCGCGACCATCGGCCTACAAATGCAGACCATTGCCGTCAACTGGCATGTCTATACCCTTCTGCGCGATACAGCCTCGACGTTTACCCTCTTCGGCCACACCTTCCAGCTTGACGCGGGGGCATTGGGGTTGGGCGGTTTGGGATTGGTGCGCTGGCTGCCTGTGGTGCTCTTTGGCATTGTAGGCGGCCTCTTGGCCGACACGCGCAACCGTCGCCGCCTGCTCATCGTGACCCAACTGCTGGCTGCGCTGCTGGCCGCGACCCTGGCCCTGCTCTCCTTCACCGGCGCGATCAGCGTCCTGACCATCTATGCGCTGGTCGCCGGGTTGACTGCCCTGACCGCGGTCGAGATTCCGGCGCGCGAAGCCCTTGTGCCCAACCTGGTGCCGCGGCGTGATCTGACCAATGCCATCAGCCTTGTCATGATGTCGGCGGTGATTGGAACCATCACCGGGCCTGCGCTGTCGGGGCTGCTGCTGGAAACCAGCGCCATCGGCCTGATCTACGCGCTGCACGCCCTTTCCTACCTGCCCACCGCGTTTGTGCTGCTGAATTTGCACTATCATGGCAACGTGGAGCGCCGCGGCCAAGGACTCAACTGGCGCTATATTGTCGATGGCTTCGACTTCACCTTCCGCACGCATATGATCCGCAGCACCATGCTGGTCGATTTCTTCGCCACGCTGCTTGGCTCGGCGCGTACGCTGCTGCCCATCGTGGCCGACCAAGTGCTTGGCATCGGCGCGGGCGGCTATGGGCTGCTGGCGACGGCTCAACCGCTTGGCTCGGTCTTGGCCGCGTCGGTTGCGTCGCTGCGCCGCGACATTCGCCGCCAGGGTGCGATCTTCCTCATCTGCGTAGCCGCCTACGGGCTGGGCACGGCGCTGTTCGGCGTTTCGACGGTCTTTGCCCTCTCCTATTTGCTCTTTGGCATCACTGGCGCGGCCGACACCACCTCCTCAATCATCCGCAGCGCCATCCGCCAGATGTGGACACCCGACCAACTGCGCGGGCGCATGATCGGCGTCAATATGATCTTTTACAACGGTGGGCCTCAACTGGGCGAAGTGCGTGCGGGGGTGGTGGCCGCGGCGTTGGGCGCGCCGGTGGCGATCATCAGCGGCGGCTTGGCCGCGGCGCTGGTCGCGCTGTGGGCGGCATGGCGCGACCCCAAATTGCGCCGCTATACCAGCGACCAGGGCTATGCGCTGACCCACAGTGAAGCGGGGAGCAGAGCGGGAATTGAAACGCAGCCGGAACGGGCCTAGCCGCCCACCAATCTTGCGGGACGCTTATCCCTGATCAAGCCGATCTAGATCCAGATCAACCCATACGGGCCGATGGTCCGAGGCTTCTTGACCTGCCGGTTCCTGCACGATTTGGCAGTCGACCAGCGCAGGGGCCAGCGGCGCGCTGAGAAAAATGTAGTCGATGCGGATGGGCGGGTCGTCGGCGGGAATGAAGCTTTGCGCGCCGGGTGTGCCAACCTGGGCGTAGGCATCCACATAGCCCGCTTTTTCCATCTGCGCCACCACTTGTGGCCCGCCATGCGCCTCGTTGACTAGGTTTTTGCCCTTGGGGTGGCTGTTCAACTGCGCCAGGGCCTCGCCGCGCTCGGCAAAGTCCCAGGGGGAAATGGCATTGAAGTCGCCCATGACCACATGGGGGCGGTTGCGGTCGCGGATCGTCCAACTGCGTAGGCTGCGCAGTTGCGTCACGCGCGCGCCCTCATCCGTGTGATCCAGGTGAGTGACATAGACGGTGAAAGGGCGGCCATCGGGCAAGGCCAGACGCGCCTCCAACAGGCCGCGCTGCTCTTTATCGGGCACGGGCGATAGATGGTGGGCCGCGCTGGCCAGGATCGGATAGCGCGACAGCAGCGCATTGCCGTAGGCATCGGCGGGCATTTCGTCTTGCGCGGGCCAGCGCATACACGGGCCAAAGACATAGTGCATGTCCAGCCGCTGCGCCAGTTGCGCCAGCGCAGGTTCCCCGGTGGTCGGGTCAGGACGAGGGTAAAAGACTTCGTTCAGCCCCACGACATCGGGGTGATGGGCGGCGATGACTTGCGCCACCAGGTCGAGATTGGGCGCGCCGTCGGCTGTACGCCACCCGTGGATGTTGTAGGTGAGGATCCGCATAGCAGTCTATTGTCAAGAGTGGGAATGCTGTAACCGGCCAACTTTTAACAGGGTGGGCCGGTTACAGCGCTCATGCGGCGCTCGCGCAAGCGCCTGTCATTCATGCACTTTATTCATGTACGATCACCAGCGTGCCGGGGTTCTGCTCGCTGGCGGCATACCAGATGGTTTCGCCATCCCACTCCGGCCCGGCCCAATCAAACAGCCATTTGGCGTCTGCATTGGTCATGTTAATGCAGCCGTGGCTCATGGGGTGGCCGAAGTTGTTGTGCCAATAGGTTCCGTGGAAGCCGTAATCTGCATAGAAATACTGCACCCACTGCACGTTGTCCAAATCATAGTAGGTGCCCAACGCGGGTGAACCCCCCACCATGCGCTGTGCGCGCACCTTCATGCGGATGCGGAATGTACCCGTCACAGTCGGCGTGACGTCTCGTCCTGTGGACACGATAAAGCCGCGCACCGGCTGGTCGCCTTCATAGGCGATCACCATCTGCTCGCTCAAGTCCACGCGAATCCAGCGTCCATCCTCGTCGGGCATGTCGATCTCGGTCAACATGCTGAGATCGGTGGGCACAAAGGCCGTTGAGCGTGTGTCCACATCATCCACACCGGCATCCACATCAGCCACATCCTCGGCTTCTGCGCTGTCCGCCTCGTCGGCATCGCCATCTGTCTCTGCCACATGGGGGCTGCCGATGCCAGCAGGCCCATTCTCGCCGTAGACGCTGGCGTCTTCGTCGATGTTATAGAGGTCTTCCTCCTCTTGGGCAGGGGCGACCGCGGGCGCAAGCTGCGGCGCGAAGCTGGGCAGCGGCGGCGCAGTAGAGAGCGCGGCTGTGCTGCTGTTTAGTGCCAAATTGTCAGACGCTGACTTCATGGCGAAGTTGCGCAGATAGACCTCTGTGGCCCTGGCCGCGGCCACGGTGGCCGAATCCACTGTGACTGAATTCACTGTGGCTGAATCCACCCGGCCGGTCACGTCGCGCGCCGCTGCCGTCGCAGGGGCCAGCACGCTGAGCGCCAGCCATAATGCCAGCGCCGGAATCAGGCGCTTCGCTATCCCCCGCGTGAAGGAATGCTGCATGCGGTTAAGTCGTCGATGATAAAAATGATGACGCTGCATAAGACGGGTTAATTGGCGCGGCGCAGTCCATTCGCGTCGAACCAATGCCCAACTCCTTTCGTTTCTGATTCGTTTTAGATGTTTAATTAACACCAGACGAATATAACAAAAAGATAGATATTCAGATAGATTATTGTGCGGCGCTGTTGCACAGTCGTTGTATTGTATGCTGATATAGAGCCGGTTTGCAAAGCAGGCAGGTGGAGTAGAGCGGCTCTAGCCGATCTGGATTCCCCCTACGCCTGTGCTACACTGACCGCAGCGCACACCCACAGGGTGCAAAACCCACAACACGCCACACCCATAAGTTGATTTGACCCGTGTCATCGTTTCGCATCCTTTACCCGTTGCCTACCGACGCGCCCCTGAGCGACGCGCTATGCAGCCGCGCGCAACATGGCTACACTCTATTAGGCGGCAGCCCGCCAACTCTGTGCCGCGGCTTACTTGGCTGCTGCCGGAGCCGCTCTTTGTGACGCTGACTATATCTTGCCTACTCATTCAGGACTATTTAATCTCGCCTACTTGATTGACCTCATCTATTCACATCTATTCACGAGATTTTTTAATCGGTGCTGTCCATGAACCCTTGACTATCCGCACGCCGTACCCCCTGTATGGCCGAGTTGACGTAGCGCGAAGGAGACCCTATGCCCAGCTATTATCTTGGAATTGACGCCTCGACCACCGCGACCAAAGCGTTGCTCATCGACGCTGCCGGTGATGTTGTTGCCGTGGCCGCCACCGAGTACAAATATGAAACGCCCCATTCGCTGTGGAGCGAACAAGACCCGATTCTCTGGTGGTACGGCGCTGTCCAGAGCATCCGCCAAGTGCTGGCGCAAACCGGCATCGACCCCGCATCCATCGGCGGCATTGGCCTAACCGGCCAAATGCACGGGCTTGTCCTCTTGGATGAGGCGGGCACAGTCTTGCGCCCGGCCATTCTCTGGAACGACCAACGCACCGGCGCACAGTGCGACGCCATGCGCGCCCGCGTGGGCAAAGACGAACTCGTACGCATCACCGGCAACGACGCGCTCACCGGCTTTACCGCGCCCAAAATTCTCTGGGTGCGTGATGTCGAACCGGAGATCTTTGAACGCGCCCGCCATTTCCTGCTGCCCAAAGACTACCTACGCTATCGCTTGACCGGCGACTTGGCGACCGACAAGGCCGGTGCTTCGGGCACGCAGCTTTTCGACCTGGCCGCGCGCGATTGGTCGCCGGCCATCCTCGACGCGCTGCAAATCCCGGCCAGCCTCACCGTGCCCACCCATGAAGGCCCAGAGATTACCGGCCATGTCTCTGCCGTGGCGGCCAAAGCCACTGGCTTGGCCGCGGGCACGCCGGTCGTGGCCGGGGGCGGCGATCAAGCGGCTGGCGCGGTGGGCGTCGGCGCGGTGACCGAGGGCATTGTTTCGCTGGCGCTGGGCACGTCTGGGGTGGTCTTTGCCACCGTCGACCGGCCCGTCTATGAACCAGCAGGCCGGTTGCACGCTTTCTGCCATGCTGTGCCCGGTCGCTGGCATCTCATGGGCGTCATGTTGTCCGCCGCGGGCAGCCTGCGCTGGTATCGCGATACGGTTGCGCCCGGCGTGGAGTATGACGCGCTGGTGCAGCCTGTCGCGGGCCTGCCCCCCGGCAGCGAAGGGCTGCTCTTTTTGCCCTATCTCACCGGCGAACGCACGCCCCATCCCGATCCACTGGCGCGCGGCGCGTTTGTCGGGCTGACCGTGCGCCACAGCCGCGACCATATGACGCGCGCCGTGCTCGAAGGCGTGGCCTTTGGCCTGCGTGACAGCTTCGAACTGATGAAGCAGGCCGGTCTTGCGTCCATCGAGCAAGTGCGCGTCTCCGGCGGCGGCGCGCGCAGCCCCATTTGGCGGCAGATTTTGGCCGATGTGCTCAATGCGGAGTTGGTGACGGTCAACACGACTGAAGGCGCTGCCTATGGAGCCGCGCTGCTGGCCGGGGTTGGCGCAGGCGTCTGGCCCGATGTGGACGCCGCTTGTGCCGCGGCCATCCGTGTCACCGGCAGCACCGCGCCCAATCCTGATGCTGCCGCAAACTATGACGCTCTTTACCCTGCCTACGGTGCGCTCTATCCCGCGCTGCAGGCTACTTTCGGCGCGCTTTCGAATGTGGGCTAGAAAAACCGGAGACACGGATGAGCGGGAGAGGCGCACAGGATGAAGCCTGCCGCCAGTGAACTTGCCACCAATGAAGAAGAGGTGATCGCCAAGATCGTGGCGTGGGCCGCCGCGCAAGCGCCTGTGCGTCTGGTTCTGCTCACCAGTTCACGCGCGAACCCTGTCGCCGCGCGCGATCTGCTTTCCGATTACGATATTGACCTGGTTGTGACCGATCCCCGGCTCTACGCCGGTTCTGAATGGCTGCGCGGCTATGGCGAACCGTTGCTGCAGGTGCGCGATAGCGCCGAAGAGTTTGGCCTGTGGCATGACAACTGCATGGTGCTCTACGCGGACGGAACCAAGATCGACTACAGGCTTTGGACGCAGGCGTTGATCGAGCGTATTGGCGCGGCCCAAAGTCTGCCGCCCAGCTTGGACAGCGGCTATCGGGTGCTGCTGGACAAAGACGGCGCGACCCACGGATGGCCCGACCCCACCCATACCGCCTACATTCCCGCCAAGCCAACCGAGGCGGATTATCGTGCGCTGATCGAGGAGTTTTGGTTCGTCGCGACCTACGTCGCCAAATATCTCTGGCGCGATGAGTTCATCCCCGTCAAGGTCATCTTCGACTATGAGTTGAAGTATCTCTTGCTGCGGCGGCTGCTCGAATGGCGTGTGGAGATCGATAGCGGTTGGTCGGTTCAGCCGGGTTTTTTCGGGCGTGGCTTGCAGCGCTGCGTGGACCCTGCGCTCTGGGCGCAGTTTGAGGCGACCTACACCGGCCCGGATCGTGGGGAGAATTGGCAAGCCTTCTTTGCGACGCTTGATCTCTTTCGCCGCCTGGCAAAGAGCGTTGCGCGTGACCTGGGCTATGTCTATCCAGAGGAACTGGATACCCGGATGACGCGCTATTTGGAGCAGATCAAGGCGCTGTCAATGTGAGGATGGAGGGTGAGGATCTTCCGGGAAGCTCGAAGCTTCCCGGAAGGTAGGCGCAACGTGCGCGAAGGTTTAAGCTTCTACCACTGCACGATGACAGGCGTGCCGATGTCGGCCCACTCGTAGAGCGCTTTGGCCTCATGGGGGCGCATGTTGGTGCAGCCGTGGCTGGTGGGCACGCCAAAGAGGTTGTGCCAATAGGCCCCGTGGATGGCATAGTCGCGGTCATAGTACATGACCCACGGAACCCCTTCCAGATCGTAGCCTGGCCCGGTCATGCGCTGGCTCTCATACTTCAAGTAGATCGCAAATTCGCCGATGAGCGTGGGCGTCGATGCCTTGCCGGTGCTGACATGGGTGTGCATGACCACCACGCCGCCTTGATACGCGGTGAGCGTCTGGTCACTCAGATCGATCACGATCTTGCGCTGCCCATTGGCCGGTGCTTTGCTGGTGTCAAAGCCCGCGGGCGCATACCGCGGCTTCTCGATGCGCAGCCGCTGTCCCACATAGGCAAATTCCGCATGGGGCAGGCCGTTGTCACGCAGCAGTTGCTCCAGCGTAATCTGGTGGGCGTGAGCAATGCCGGAGAGCGTATCCCCCTCTTGCACTGTATAGATCGTGGCGGCCAGCGACGGCTCGGCTGTGCTGCTCGAAGTCATGGGGCTTACCTTGGCTGTCAGGCGCAGCATGTGGCCCGTCAGCAAGTGGTTGGGATCGGTCAGCCCGTTGAGGCGCATCAGGTCATCGGTAGTCAGCCCATAGCGCAGCGCAATGGCGGAGAGTGAATCCCCCGCTACGACCATGTGATAGCCGTGTACGCCGGGCAGCGATGGATCATCCTGCGTGGTCAGCGCTGGTTTGGCCGCCTCTGTCTCGTCTATATGCGCTTCGACAGGCGCAGCTTCTTCAGGCGCAGCCGCTTCACGTTCAACCTTGCCAACTGCATCCTCGGCGGGCAATGCCACGGCAGCCGGTACAGCGATCTCGTCGAACAGCCTATCCGCAGCCGAGTCCTCTTTTTCCTCAACAGGCGGTATCCTGAGCGACTGCCCCAGTTCAATATGGTTGGGGTCAGCCAGTTTGTTATACGCGGCCAGGTGCGCTGGATCGACATTGTACTTTTGCGCCACCCGCGTCAAGTTGTCGCCGGGTTTGATCTCATGGATGATTTCTCGGGCATGCACCGGCACATGCAGCGCAAGCGTTACAAGCGCCAGAACCAGCGCAATGACCGTGCGCCGCATCAGGCGCTGCGGCCAACGGCCCATTGCCGTCGCCGACGATGCGGGACAACCTCTCTCCCGTAGCATGAATTTCCTTCTCCTCAGTTATATCCAATCAGCCATTGTTGTTTGTTCGTGCAAGCACGGGTGTGCCCCACCTGCGCCGCCCGGACAAGCCGCACAGGATTCACGCACGAAACGGGTGTATGGACTATGACGAACAAGAAGAGGGATGGTTACGTTTAATTAACGGCGCTAGGATCGCTTGGCGTCGTTATTTGTCGCACTTATATAGCACTTATGTTGAACCGCTCTTCTACTAACTTCAATGTTGCTTGGCTTGAGGATATAATAGAGGGACCGGCAAGCGACGCGGCATCCGGGGCGGGCTGCTGCATGGCCGGTCTATTTTAAGACGATGAATGCACGCTTCAAATCCATTCCTCATTTGCGCGACGAAGACCGGGCGTTATTGGCCCGGGTTGATGCCGCGCTAACGATTACTGCCGACGTCAGCCGCGCTGACTTGCTGCTGGTCTGTCGTCTTTCTCCGGCGCGCGGTCAAATCGTCCACCATGTCATGCCCAAATCCATCTCCTCCCACTATGGCGAGGAAGCGACCGGGCGTCATGTTTCCGGCCAGGATCAGCCGCTGATCTTGCAGGCGTTGAACCATGGGCGCGGCGGTCGCCGCCAGTTGGAGATCGTCAGCGGCGGCGGCGCGCCGGTGATCCAAGAAGTCTACCCCATCCTCAATGACCAGCAGAACGTGATCGCGGCCTTGGTGGTCGAGACAAACATGTTTGCCCATGAGCGGCATCGTCGTCGCGATCCGGCCTTTCGTCAGGCGGTGGACTGGCTCCAGACCATGTGTCTGCGCGGCGAACTGCCCAGCGCCGCCGAGTTGAGCCGGTTTGGTCTCTACGACGGTATCTATCTGGTCGACCGCAGCCGCACCATCAACTATATGAGCGGCATCGCCGCCAACCTTTACCGATCCATCGGCATGGCTGTCGACATGGAAGGCCAGCGTGTGGCCGAGTTGGAGCCGGTGGACGAAGAATTGGTGGATCAGGCCTTTCGCACGGGCGAGTGCATCGAGCGGCGCGACGAAGCGCCCGATGGCCGCGTCTGGGTGCGCAAGGCGCTGCCCCTGCGCAAGTCGCTCACCTGGCATTGGCTGCGCCGGCGCTCCCATCGCTGGCTGTCCTTCCCGCCCGGCGACGGCGGCGTGGACGCGGTGATGGTGTTGGTGCACAACGCCACCGACGCGGTGCAGAAGCAGCGCGAACTCAACGTCAAGTCGGCCATCATCCAGGAAGTCCACCATCGCGTTAAGAACAACTTGCAGACCATTGCCGCCATTTTGCGCATCCAGGCGCGGCGGGCCAAAAGCGCGGAAGCGCGGCAGCATCTAGGCGACGCGGTCAACCGTATTCTAAGTGTGGCAGTCATCCACGAATTCTTGAGCGAGGATGAGCACCAGCCGATCAACATCCGCGACCTCTGCCAGCGCATCGCCTACCAAGTGCAGCAGGTGGCAGGCAATCCGGACCAGGAGATCGACATCACCATCCAGGGGCCGAACATCCGCTTGCCCGCCAGCCAGGCCACGCCGGTTGCCATGGTGCTCAACGAATTGGTGCTCAACGCGCTCGAACATGGCCTGGCCGGGCACAGCGCAGGCCGCATTACCATCGACCTGCGCGACCGGGGCGACCAGGTGCAAGTCGCCATTCGCAATACCGGCACTGCGCTGCCTGCCGATTTTGACGCAGAGCACGCGGCCAGTTTAGGCTTGCAGATCGTGCGCACGCTGGTCAAGGACGATTTGAAAGGGGAACTGACCATCTCGGCCATTCCCGCGGAGTTAGGAGACGGGCATCCCGGCGCGGTGGATGGCGTGCCTGCCCCACACGGCAACGGCACACCGGCTGCCGACAGTCCGCCGGTTGCCGACAGCCTGCCGGTTGCCGACAGCCAAAAGGCCGCTATGCCCGAACCAGGGGCAAGCCAAGCGCCGGATCAAAATGTGATTCGCCAAGGAACCCAGGCGCTGGTCACCTTTCCGAAACGGTCGCTACGGGTTGACTAAGCAGGGCCAACAGTGTTTAATGCAGCCGATTGACGTGGGCTGTCCTGGCGCACGGCAGCGTTATTGGTGGTTGTGGTTCGATGTTGTTCGATGCGTCGTTGAATAGCCAATGTCTTCATCCGGCCTTCTTGGGCCGCCATGCCAGATAAGTGCTTCAGATGGAGTGCTTTCCGGGGAGAGAGAAACGTGGAACGTACACGGGTGATCATCGCTGACGATGAATCTTTAATCCGTATGGATTTGCGCGAGATGCTGACCAACCTCGGCTATTTGGTCGTGGGCGAAGTCGGCGACGGGCGCAGCGCGGTCAACTTGGCGCGCGAGCTTCGCCCAGATATTGTGATCATGGATATCAAAATGCCCGATATGGACGGTATTGAAGCCGCCCAAATCTTGACCGAAGAACGGATCGCCCCCGTGCTGCTGTTGAGCGCGTACAGCCAACAAGACCTGGTGCAGCGCGCGCGCAAGGCCGGTGTCGCCGGTTACATGGTCAAACCCTTCCGCGAGAGTGACCTGACGCCTGCCATCGAAGTCGCGCTCGCCCGCTTCAGCGAGTTCCGCGCCATGGAGCGCGAGGTCGGCTCGCTGCAAGAGGCGCTGGAGACGCGCAAGGCCGTTGACCGCGCCAAAGGCATCCTGATGGATACGCAGGGATTGAGCGAAACCGAGGCGTTCCGCAAGATCCAGAAGATGAGCATGAACAATCGCAAGTCCATGCGCACGGTCGCCGATGCCATTATCTTGGCCCACCAGATCAGCGAGCAATAGGCTACAGCGTCCATGCGTTTGTCGATTATCATGCCCGTCTACAATGAACGGAGCACATTGGAGGAGATTGTCCAGCGGGTTCGTGCGGTCAATCTAGTGGTGAACGCCGATGGGAGCAACACGCTCTTGGATGGTCCCATCGAGCTTGAACGAGAGATTGTCATCGTCGACGACGGTTCGACAGACGGCACGCGCGCCATCCTGGACGCGTGGCGTGCCGATCCGCCGGACGACATGCAGATCATCTATCACGAGCAAAACAGCGGCAAGGGCGCGGCTTTGCGCACCGGCTTTCAACATGCCACCGGCGACATCTTTGTGATCCAAGATGCCGATCTCGAATATGACCCGCGCGACTACGTGAAATTGTTGGAGCCGCTGCTGGAAGGCCGCGCGCCGATCATCTATGGCAGCCGCTTCATGGGCGGCCCGCGTTCGGCCATGAGCTTGACCCACACGCTGGGCAACAAGTTTCTCACCATCATGACCAACGTACTCTATGGCACGGCGCTCACCGACATGGAAACCTGTTATAAATGTTTCCGCCGCGAGGTGATCAACGGCATGCCCCTGCGCAGTCGCGCCTTTGAGATCGAGCCGGAATTGACGGCCAAGTTCCTGAAGCGTGGCTACAACATTTTTGAAGTCCCCATCAGCTACAACGGTCGCACCTTTCATGAGGGCAAAAAGATCGACTGGCGCGACGGCTTCAGCGCCGTGCGCACGCTCCTGCGCTATCGCTTTGCCGATTAGCGCACAGTTGATCCGCGCACAGCCTTCGCCGTTTCGATCCTTGTCATGCAAAACCGCGGCTTAATGCCCTTTGGCTCGCCGGAGGTGGGCGCGGCGCGCCATCCCGCGCTCTCCTTTCCCCGGCTGCGTCCCTCCATCCACCTGCGCGTCCAGGCCCGCACCCTGCAATGGCTCCTGCTGCTGGCCGTCTTGGGCGGCATGGCGCTGCGCGTGGCGCTTTGGGGGGACTTCGCGCTGCGCGAGGATGAAGCCCTGTATGCCTACTGGGCGCTGCACTGGCGCACGGTCGATCCCATGCTGCTGACCGTTTGGCCCGACAAGCCGCCGCTTTTCCTCTGGATCTTGGCCGGGGTGATGGCTTTGCTGGGCGACAGCCAAGCGGGCGCGCGCTGGCTCAATCTCGCAGTTTCTACCCTGACCATTCCCGTTGTGGCTGTCGTGGCGCAGCGGCTTTGGCAGTCACCTGCAGCCGCTATCGTCGCCGCGCTGCTCATGGCGCTCAACCCGATGGCGATCAGCTTTGCCCCCACGGTCTACACCGACCCGCTGCTGGTCTGCCTGGGGGCGCTCATGCTGCTGGCGGCTGTCTGCGGGCGCTTTGGCTGGGCAGGCGCGGCGCTGGCCGCGGCGTGCATGACCAAACAGCAAGGGCTGCTCTACGCGCCGCTCTTGCTGGGTATGTGGTGGGTGGGGCCGCGCAATTGGCGTGCACTGGCGCGGATGCTGCTGGCCGCGGCTGTGGTGGCTGCGCCTTTCCTGTGGTGGGACAGCTCGCGCTGGGCCGTTGCGCCGTCGCCGTGGGATCTCGCGCGGCGGACCTACGCGCCCTTGGCGCTGCTGCCGCCGGTCGAATGGCCCGCGCGAGCGCACGCGTGGGCGGATCTGCTCTGGTACTTGTGCAGCAGCACGCCGGTCTGGCTGCTGTTGGGGCTGAGTATGCTCTTTTGCCTGACCCGCCAGAACCTTCCCGGAGGCTCATGGGCATTAAGAATTCGTCACTGCAACCTTCCCGGAGGCTCGAAGCTTCCGGGAAGATTAAGCATCAACACACGCCACTTGCTTCTGCTGTGGGCCTGGGCGCTAGGCTTCATCCTGATCCACATGGTGACGACTGTGCAGGTGTGGGATCGCTACCTGCTGCCGCTGGTTCCTGCGCTTGTCTGGGTCACTGCCGGGCCTTTGGCTGCCCTCATCGAGCGGGTATTGGCCTTTGCGCGGCGCGGCGACAGCTTGCCGCTGCAGCGCGGCCTGCAAGGGCTGGTGCTGCTGGCGCTGCTTGGCCTTGCGCCGCCCGCGCTGGATGCAGCCAGAGGCGACCTGCCCATCGGCAGCGATCACGGCGACTACGCCGGGCTGCAAGAGGCCGTTGCGTGGCTCGCGGGCCAGCCGGGGCCGCTGGTGCTCTATCACCAGGCATTGGGCTGGCATTATCGCTTCTACCTCTTCGACGAACTGCTGCCGCAGGGGGATCAGCCCGCGCGCATTGACCTGCGTTGGTTTCCCAGCACTGCCTATCTAGCCGACAACGCGGCCAAGACACCCTATCCGCCCGCCTACGTCGTCCTGCCGGATTGGGCCCCCCAGCGCGATCTCGCGCTCCATCTGCGTATGCGCGGGCTGATTGGCGTGCCGCGGCTGGCCGCGGGGCGCTTTGTCGTCTGGCAGATTGCCCACCCGCGCCAGCCGTTCTGTGACTGGTGTTACAGCGCGGCTCCCTTTGCGGTCGAACGCCCCCTGTCCGGCGGTGCGCCTCCCATGACCCCGCGCGAGGTACAGCCATGAGCGCACACGGGGCAAACTCGACAAGCCGGGCAGAGAAAGTAAACAAAGATGCGCGGCGTCTGCGTTGGGCCGATGCAGGCGCGGCCTTGCTGCTGGCCTGTTACAGCGTGGCGCTCTATGCCCGTCTGCTCTTGACCAATCGCGTCTTAGCCAGCGGCGACATTCTGCTCTATTTCTACCCCTACCGCGACTATGTGGCGGCTGCGCTGCGCGAGGGGGCGCTCCCCTGGTGGAATCCCTACAGCTTCCTGGGCGCGCCGCTGCTGGCGAATCCCCAGGCCGCGGTCTTTTACCCGCTGCACTGGCCCTTGCTCTGGCTGCCCGTCACCGAACAGATCTACTGGAGCGCGGCGCTGCATACGTGGATCTTGGCGCTGGGCGGCTATGTATTGGTGCGCGGCTGGGGGCTTGATCGCTGGGCCGCGCTGGTCGCGGGGCTGATCGTAGGCGGCAGCGGCTTTTACGGCGGGCTGATCGGCCACATCAACCAGATGAACGGCGCGGCCTGGCTGCCCTGGGCGCTGTGGGTGCTGGCGACTGTGGATGCTGCGCCTACCTGGCGGCGCATGGCCCGCGCCACCGGCGGCATGGGGCTGCTCGTCCTGCTCATGTTCCTGGCCGGGCACACCCAAACCCTTTACATCAACCTGGTCGGGCTGGGGCTTTTCGCGGTCTGGCCGTTGGCCTGGCTGATCTGGTCGCGCCGCGCGCGGCAGCACTGGCGCGGCACACTGCCCTGGGTGTTGCGGCGTTTGGCTGTGCTGGGACTCGGCGCGGCATTGGGCCTCCTCGCGGCCGCGCCCCAACTGCTGCCCACGCTGCAACTGAGCGCGTTGGGGCTGCGCCAAGGCGGGCTAGGCTATGGCGAGGTCAGCAGCTTCAGCCTTAGGCCGCTGCATTTGCTGTGGACGCTGCTGCCCACCTATGGCCTGGTCGATCTCAGCGTCGTCTTTGGCACATTGGGCTATACCGAGTTTGTCGCCTACGTGGGGTTTCTGGGGCTATTCCTGGCGTTTTATGGGCTGTGGCGGGCGCGCGGGCCGCTGTGGGCTGCGGGCGCGCTGCTGGCCGCGGGCGGTTTTTTCCTCGCGCTGGGCCGCTGGAATCCGTTCTATTACTTGCTCTATCTGGTCGTGCCTGGTTTTGATCTCTTTCGCGCGCCCGCGCGCTGGATGATGCTCTATACATTGGGCATGGCGCTGTTGGCCGCCGCGGGCATGGCGCGCCTCCTGACCTCGCCCCCATCTTGGCTGCAACTGTCTGCACGGGGCCGCGCCGGGCTGGGCGCGCTCATCTGCGCGCTGCTCGCGCTGGAACTGATCGCGGCCGCGGCCAGTCTGCCCCATACCCACACCACCGCGCCCCAAGCCGTCTACGAGGTGCGAACCGCGCCCGCGCATCTGCTCACCGACCCCGCGCGCGCCAGTGTGGACCCGGCCGCGGCCGGGCGCTTTCTCGGCATGAGCACCATTACCTATGACCCCGGCGACATGGCCGACTATGGGGCCATCCTGCACGACGCGCCGGACGCGCCCCTAGACGATCGTGCCTTTGAGCAGTTCATCATCGCGCTCAAGATGCAGGAACTACTTGTGCCCAACTTGGCGTTATTGTGGCGCATCCCCAGCTTAGACGGCTTTGACGGTGGGGTGCTGCCCCTGGCGCGCTACTTGGATCTGCTCACGCTCTTTGTGCCGCGCGAAGACCTGGTGGCGGACGGGCGGCTGCGTGAGCAAGTGACCAGCGTGCCCCCGGCGCGGCTGCTCAGTCTCTACAACGTGCAATATGTGGTGACCGACAAGGTGCGCGATCTCTGGTTCGAAGATGTCTACTACGACCGGCAGATCGGCGCAACCCTCGGCCCGTCGACGCCTGCCGTCAGCGTGACCATGCCGCAGCCCTTTCCCGCCACCCATTTGCACCTGATCGCCGCGCTTGAGGCCACGCCCGACGCGATGAGCGTGCAGAGCGCCAATCAGACGGTCTTGACCGTCACCGTTGGCGAGGGCGCGCCGCAGCCGCTGACCGCGGGCGCACAGCCGGGCGCGGACTTGGCCGATGCTGCTTTGGACAGCCCTATTGCCGCGGCCAGCGGTGCAACCGTGGCGTATCGTGACCAAGCTGCCGGACGTCAAGAATATCGAGTGATCCTGCCGCTGGATGCCAGCACGACCGCGGCGCTGACGGCGGCACCCGCGCCCATTCACCTGGTTTGGGCGCAAGGCGCGCCGCCTGTCACCATCCAAGCCGCGACCCTGGTGGATGCGCGCACGGGCATGTTTACGCCGCTGTTGCCCAGCGATCAGGGCGAGTTCCGGCTCGTCCACAGCGGCGATGTTAAAATCTACGAAAATTTGGATGTGCTGCCGCGCGCCTATCTTGTCCACGCCACGCGCGTGGCCGCGGACCCGGCTGAGGCGCTTGAGATGGTGCGCCAGGGCGATTTTGACCCGGCTGATGTGGCGGTGGTCGAAGGCGGGCCTGCGCTGGATGGCCGCGCAGCCGGTGATGATGCAGCAGCCGATGATGCAGCAATCATCCAGCACTACGCGCCGGAGAGGGTGGTCATCCACACGCGCAGCCACGCCCCGGCGCTGCTGGTGTTGTCCGATACCCATTATCCTGGCTGGCGCGCCACGGTCGACGGCGCAGACGCGCCCATTTACCGCACCAACGTGGCTGTGCGTGGGGTAGCTGTGCCCGCGGGGGAACATACTGTGACCTTCACCTATCGCTCATCCGCGTGGCCGTGGGCCGCATGGTTGGGCGGCGCGGGCTTGATCCTGCTGGCGCTGCTGCTTTGGGGCGGCCCAGCCCGCGGGGGCACAGTGAACCGTTCAGTGGAGCACACAGCCGTTTGACGCGTGTGGCGGATCGAGTAGATGAATCACACAGATTGGACAGCGTCTGATGTATAATCAACGATCAGGTAGACTGCTGTGAGGGGAGTAGAGATGGATCGAGTTGCATGAACACCTTCAACCGCGTTGTCGCAATTGTCCTATGGGGCATCCTGATCGCCGTTATCTGTTTGGTGGCGGTTATGCCCTTTCAGGCTGTGCATTGGTTGCAGGATATCCTGGCCCAGGTCGACCTTTGGCTGACCGAGCGCCGAGAGGCCAACCCCAGCAACTTCCTCATCGGCCAGATCGCCGTTGGGGTTAGCGCGCTCTTGATTTTTGGGCTGCTGATCGGGCTGGAGATTTGGAGCGGCCAGCGCCGCGGTGTTCGCATCCGTACCGTCCAAGGAGGCTCCGCTGAGTTGGACACGGTTAGCATTGGCCGCCGACTCAGTTGGCGACTGGATCAACTGGCCGAAGTGATCAGCGTTGTGCCGCTGGTCAAGTCCAAGGGCGGTTCGGTCGACATCAAGCTGGAGATCGAGGCCGCGCCCGATGTGGACGTGCCCATGAAGACCGATGAAGTGGTCGAGGTCACGCGTGACCTGATCGAAGAGGATATGGGGCTGAAGCTGGGCAAGCTGGACGTTCATATGCGCTACGCCCCTATTGACCCGGAGTGGGTCCAGTGATCCATCCCCCGGCTTTCAGACCTGTCAAGACCTTTAGACTTGTTAAGCCCTTTGGGCTTTTCGTGTTGTTCGCATGATCAACCCACATGATCAACCTACGTGAATTTTGGCAAGCCGCCATGGCGAATTTGCGCGCCATCTTCAGCGCGCGGCCTGCACGCCCATCCGCGGCGTTGCGGGGCCGCCCGACCATGCTCGCCTTGCCCGGCCCTGTTGCGTCCGGCCAACGGACGGCGCACCCACCGCGCCACAACGATGGCGCATCCACCAGCGCGCCCATCACGGCATCGCCCCCCCATGAAGCGGCAGATGCCGCCGCATCTCTGCCTGGTGCATCCCACGCGGACACGCCCCAGGCGGACGCTGCCGATCCCCCGGCACAGGAAGAAGAGACACCGGCGGCCGCAACGTCACCCACGATGCCGCCCGCAACATCGGCCGCGATACCAACCGAGATAGACGACACCATGAGCGATGTGGATCACGTTGCCCTGGACGACGATGATGAAACGGCAGCAGATGCAGCCGATATCACCCCTGCCGCGCCTGCGGCTGAAATCGAACCACCTGACAGCGTGGATCCAGCCGGTGAAGCGCACACAGAGGATCAAGTGCATACAGAGGACGAGCCGCACACAGACAGTGCGCCCCCTGCCGCGGCTCCGTCCCAAACTCATGGGGCCATGCCGCCAGTGGCCGCGGAACTGGAGGCGCTGCTCTTTGTCGCGGCTGAACCGACCGCCCCGGCAGACTTGGCGCGTGCCCTGGGGCTGACGCCCGAAGAGGTGGAAACCGCGCTGGGGCAATTGGCCGATTTCTATCAGCAGCAGGGGCGCGGGCTGCGGCTGCAACGCTTCAACGGCAAGGTGCAGTTGGTGACCGCGCCGGGCGCTGCATCTTCCATCGAGCGCTTTCTCGACCTGGACAGTACCAGCCGTCTCAGCAGCCCCGCGTTGGAGACGCTGGCCGTCATCGCCTACCGCCAGCCGGTGACGCGCGCCCAGATCGAGTCGGTGCGCGGCGTCGATTGCGCCGGGGTGCTGCGTTCGCTGCTCCAGCGTGGCCTGGTGGCCGAGGTCGGCCGCGTGGATGGCCCCGGCAGGCCCATCCTCTACGGCGTCACCGAACATTTCATGCAGCACTTTGGGCTGACTGCCCTGGACGAACTGCCGCCGCTGGAAGAAGACGAGGCCGACCGGCTTTGGGCCGCGACGCTTCTGGCCGAGGACGAAGAATTAGACGCCGAGCCAGCCGAGGAGCGCGACGGATGAGCATACTGCTTGTCTTTGAAACCCACTCCACCAGCGAGGACAACGATCGCGGGATTGCGACCGGCTGGCTGGATGGGCGGCTCTCCGCGCTGGGCCGCACCCAAGCACAGGAACTGGGCGCGCGGCGCGCCAACGATAACATCGCCGCGGTCTTTGCCTCGGACTTGGGGCGCGCAGTCGAAACCGCGCGGATTGCCTTCGGCCACACGTCGATCCCCATTTTGCTCGATTGGCGGCTGCGCGAGTGCG
This sequence comes from uncultured Litorilinea sp., assembly GCA_964655505.1. Classification (GTDB taxonomy): domain Bacteria; phylum Chloroflexota; class Anaerolineae; order Caldilineales; family Caldilineaceae; genus QEUY01. Next base: position 22,320 of record CAZZNG010000021.1, read on the forward strand.
ACTACGGTGCGCTCAATGGCGCTAGCAGCGCGCAGGTGCATGGCCGACGCATGGACTATTTGGACACGCCCCACCCAGGCGGCGAATCCTGGCGGCAAGCCGTGGAACGCGTCGGGCGCTTGCTGCCTGATCTGGCGCTGCGTTGGCAAGGGCAGCGCGTTGTCGTGATCGGCCATGCCGCCACGCGCATGGCCTTTGCCCATTTTCTAGGCGGCCGCCCCCTGGAAGAACTGCTCCAAGCCCAATTCATTTGGCAGCCCGGTTGGGAATATACCCTCCCCTAATATCTGCCCCAAAACCCGCATTGACTCTGCCGGAGAAAACGAAACCGTTTGAAGGTCAGCCAAAAGGTTGGTAGAATGTCAGGTGGGCGTCTAGCATTTGTGTCATGCTCTTTTCAGGCACGAACTTCAGACACGGAGAAGACGCTTACCATGTTGGAGGACCTATGCGCGTTCAAATTCGTTGGACGGTGCTGGTCTGCCTGGCCTTGCTCTTTGTGGCCGCGGCCCCTTTCGCAGCACCTGCTCTGACACCGGCGGCCCAGGCGCAGGACAAAACCCTCGTCTGGGAAAACTTTGATGTCGATATCCAGGTAAACAGCGATGGCACGTTTACCGTTGAGGAACATCAAACCATTCGTTTCACCAGCGGCAGCTTTACTTCAGGCTTCCGCGATATTCCGATCAACAATTTTAACCGTATAGACGGCTGGTCGGTGACCGACGACGCGGGCAATGTCTACAGCCGCGCCAACGACGTCGGCACGCTCTATACCTTTGTCGTTCAAGAGAATATCAGCAACTATGTTGTGCGTTGGTACTTTCCGCCGACTGCCAACACAAGCGTGACCTACACCCTGCGCTATACAGTGCATGGCGGCTTGCGCTATTACGAGGGTGGCGACCAACTCTGGTGGAAAGCAATCTATCCCGACCGCGCCTTTCCTGTGTTAGACGGGCGGGTGAATGTGGCCGTACCCCAGGCAGCCACGATTCAAGAGTGGGCCGCATACATCAACAGCGTGGATGCGCGCGATTCCGCGTCCGCCGCGTTGGTCGAAGGCGGCAAAGCCATCACCTTTGATTTGGACCGGCGGCTGGACCCTGGCGAAGAGTTCGAGGTGCGGGTCGAGTTTACCCCCAATGTGGTCGATGGCGTGGCGCAGCCCTGGCAGGCCGTCGCGGATCAGGCCGCGGCCGAGCGTGAAGCAGAACTTGCCTTTCGCCGCCGCTGGGGGCCTATCGCCACGCTGGGCATGATCGGCATTGGGTTGTTGTTGATCTTCGGCGGCCCTGCTGCTGTCTATATGCTTTGGTATCGCCGCGGGCGCGACAAGCCGGTGCTGCATGTGGCCGAATACTTGCCTGAACCGCCGTCGTCGCTTGCGCCGGGGCTGGCGGGTACGCTGCTCGACGAAAAGGTCGACATGCAGGACATTGTCGCCACGATTATTGACCTGGCGCGGCGCAAAGCCATCAGCATCACCGAGGTGCGCGAAGAAGGATTCTTCCGCAATTCCCACGATTTCATCTATCGCCGTGAGCGCGATGATGTAGCGTTGGCGCCTTTTGAGAAGAAGCTGATCAGCGCGCTCTTTGGCCGCAAGGACGAAGTGCGCCTGTCCGACCTGAAGAACAAGTTTTATACGAAGATCGACGGCATCAAGGCCGAAATGTACAAAGCGGTTGTGGATGCCGGCTTCTTCCCGCACAACCCAGACAGCGTACGCAACCAATATGGCTGTCTGGGCGTGGGGGTGATGCTGTTGTCCTTCGGCACGGGGATCGTGTTGACGTCCCTTCTCAGTTCTCTGACGAACTTCGCCTTCCTGCCCGCGGTTGGCCTGGGCGTTACAGCGGCTGCATTGATCATCGCCGCCGCGTTCATGCCGCGCAAGAGCGACAAGGGCGCAGAGGAAGCTGCCCGCTGGCAGGCCTTCAAGACCTACCTGCGCAACATCGACAAGTACAGCGATATCGAGGCGCAAAAGGAAATTTGGGATCGCTACTTGCCCTATGCCATTGCCTTTGGCATCGAAAAGGAATACATGCGCAAGTTTGAGGCAGTCGACGCGCCCGCGCCTGGCTGGTATATTCCCTCGCCCACGCTCTATGGCCCATACCGGCGTCGCTACTATGGCACGCCGTGGATCGGCCCGACCGCTAGGGGAAGCGGAACCGAGGGCGGCAGGATGCCTTCCTTTGGCGGCGAGGGCGGTTCGCCCGGCGGCACGCTGAGCGACATGAGCCGCGGCATGGGCACAAGCCTGTCCGCCATGAGCGCGGGCTTAGGGGCCTTGCTCACCAGCGCCAGCAGCACCCTGACCAGCCGCCCATCCAGTTCGTCGTCCGGCGGCGGCTGGAGTGGTGGCGGCGGTGGTTTCTCCGGCGGTGGTGGTGGCGGAGGCGGCGGCGGTGGTGGCGGAGGCGGCGGCTTCAGCTAAACAGTTGGCGTGCCTGCTGTGTGCTGTGCCCGCTGGTAGGGGAACCGAAAGGCGGGCGCTGCCGTATTAGAACCACAGGATTCGCACCACAGTATGCACTACAGGATTCGGTAGTCTTAGCGCTATGGTGTTTTCGCCGCCGTGTTCGCAAGCACACGCGCAACGCGCAGGGAGCAGTGCAACCGTACACTGAACTGTACACTGACTGTACACTGCAAATAGACTGCGCACAGACACCGCACAGGCGTACTCGCGCTGCGTACAGAGTCGATGTAGATGGCAAAGGAGCTTTTTATGGTTGGTGGCGGTCGTGTCGTCGGCCTGGGATTGATGATCGGCAGTTTAGTGCTCTTGCTTGCCTTTGTGGCTTGGGCCAGTACCGCGCTCATGACGGATGAGACGAGCGGCGGCGGCATGGTACTCGGCATTTTGCTGGCGTTGATTGTACTGACGCCCATCTTCGGCGTCGGCGCGTATCTGTTTCGATCCGGCACGGCGGAAAAGGAGCAATTCGCCGTTGTTCAGCAAGAGCGCAAGATCCTCAACATGGTCTTGGCGCAAGGCCAGGTGACCGTGGGCGAGTTGGTCGCCGAACTGCAGGCCCCGCGCGATGCAGTCGAGGACATGATCCGCGACCTGGTGGGCAAGCAGCTATTCAGCGGTGCGATCAACTGGGAGAAGGGCGTCCTGTACAGCGTGGAAAGCCAGGCGCTGACCCAGGGCCGCCACTGCCCCAACTGTGGCGGCCAGCTTGAGTTTGCCGGTAAGGGGCTGATCGTCTGCCCCTACTGCGGCAGCGAAGTCTTTTTGACCAAGAACGCAGCGGCCTCCACCGCTCCAGCCGCTTCTTAGTGATTCAGGTTTTCAGTTGTCCAGGGGCTTGACGGATACACACCAAGTCACACTGGGTCGCACTTGAGGGCCGGGCAAGATCGATCGGAATGTTATTGTGCCCAAGGCACAGAGGGAGGGATTTGTATGTCGGACCAATATGTGGACCGCGCCAAAGAGCGCATGGGGGCCATCGAGCGGCTGCTCAAAGGACTGCCCGGCATCCGCGGCTATGTGGACAAGGAATTGCGCCGCGACGCGGACAAGCGCCTGCGCGAACTGATTGCCCAACAGTTGGAAGAGCAGAAACAGGCGCTCTTTGGCGTACAGCGGCAGTTGATGGAGGCCAAGGGGTTGGCGTGGCTGGACAACATCGACGCCGCGGTTCAGAAGCTGCAAATCTTGATCGACCGCATCAAGACGGCCAGCTATGGCTACGCCGGGCTGTTTGACCCGGCGCGCATCCAGGAAGAGGCGCTCGACGCGCTCCATCGCTTCGATGTGGCCTTGGCCGAGCGGGTGGTCGATGTGCAAATGGCTGTGTCCGAACTGCGCGGCGCGGTCGAAAGCAGCGGCGATGTCGGCGCTGCCGTGCGCAAAGTGACCGGCCTCATGGACGAACTCAACGTGCTTTACAACAAGCGCCATGAAGCGGTTGTCTCGCCCGACCTGTTGACCAGCCCCGGCTATACGCCGGATATCGATCCGAATTTGCAGACGCCGGAGAGCTAGCCCCCAAGCCGAGCCGTGACCGCTTGTGGGGCCGATTCGACCCGCCCGAATGCATGCCGTCTATTTGTGCCTTATTAGTGAAGGAGAATTGCGACGATGCCGAGAATTATTGATGTAATCGAAGCGCCCAACCAGGGAGCCAATGAACTTGTGGCGCGCGTGCCGGAGATCGGCTCCGGTGACTTCCGTTTAGGCAGCCAGGTGATCGTACGAGAGAGCCAGCGCGCCATCTTCTACCGTGACGGCAAGTCGCTCGACGTCTTTCCGCCCGGACGTCATACCATCACCACGGCCAACTTGCCGATCCTGTCGGGCCTGCTGCGCTTGGCGACCGGCGGCAACGATATCTTTACCGCCGAAGTCTACTTCGTCAACATGCGCGAGTTTACCGACCTCAAATGGGGCACGCCGCAGCCTATCAGCCTGCGTGACACCGATTTGGGGCTGGTGCGGCTGCGCGCCTTCGGCCAATACACCATGCAGATCGCGGACCCCAAGCGCTTTGTCGATCAGATCGTGGGCACGCAGGGGATCTTCACGACAGCCCAGATCGAGGATTACCTGCGCAACACCGTCATCAGCCGCCTAACCGATGTGTTGGGCGAGAACATGAAGAGCATCTTCGATCTGCCCCAGCTTTTCGACGAGATCAGCGCGGCGATGCGCGCCAGGGTGCAGGATGACTTCCTGGCAATGGGCGTTGCGCTCAAGCAGTTCATGGTGGTTTCGATCAACCCCACCGAGGAGACGGCCAAGGCCATCGACGAGCGGGCCAGCATGGGCGCGATCGGCAACATGGACGCGTACATGAAGTACAAGACAGCCCAGGCTGTGGGCGAAGCTGCCCGATCGGGCGGCGGCACGGGCGAAGGGCTTGGCCTCGGCGCGGGCATCGGCATGGGCGCGGGCATGGCGGGTATGATCACCAATGCCATGCAAAGCGCCAGCCAACCGCAGCAGCAACCGGCCCAGGGCGCGGCAGGCGCGCAAGGCGCGGGCGCGGTTCCCTCGGTCATGACGTTGGAAGAGGCCGCGGCCTATCTCAAGGTCACGACTGCGGATGTCCAAGCCATTATTGACAGCGGCGAACTCAAGGCGCGCCAGATCGGCAGCCAGTATCGCATCAGCAAAGATGCCATCGACGCCTTCCTGGCCGGTGGCTAATCTGTGCTGAATCGTCGCGGCCATAGACGACGCTTTCCCCCAATTTGAACCCATTGCCCGGCGCTTGGCGGTGATCCTTCCGGATTGCCATCAAGCGCCGGTGTGTTTCGCCGGTGTGCGCCGGGCGCAGCAGCATGAATGGGGCACGATGCAGCGTACCCATGCGCTGGTTTCGACGTCAGTATGTATGAACATGTGTGCAATTGCCGGCGGTATACCCTCTGACAGCACGCACACGCATGTGCCATGTGCCACCGTGTAGAGCAGCGCATATCAGTTCATATCAGCGCGTATCTATCAAGGTGTCGCATGACCGATCTGTTGCACAATCCGCGCAAAGATCGAATGCAAGACAAGCGCCAGACTCATAGAATGCATGCGCCGCGCCTGCGCACGTTTGAACCATACCCCGGCGCGTGCGTTACGGCGAGGACGAAACGAAGGTTTGCCAAAGGACGGTTAGCACCTTTATGCAGATTTGGGAAAGACTGGTATGGACGGGCGTCTTGGTCGTCTGTCTTGTTGCCGGTATTGCTTGGGCCTGGTGGTCTGTGCCGGAGCCTGTAGTTGCCGTCGTGCATTTCGACGCGTTCATCGATTCAAACTCCGCGGGGGCGCTCAATGACGTGCTCGAAGCCGCGCGCCGCGATTCGCGCATCGCAGGGGTGGTCTTGGGCGTTGATTCGCCGGGCGGCATCGTCGGCAGCATCGAAAGTATTTACTACACCATGTTGCGGCTGCGGGCTGAAAAGCCCATCGTCGTCTATGTCGATAGTCTAGCGGTCAGCGGCGGCTATTACATGGCCGCGGCGGCCAATGCCATCTATGCCGCGCCTAGCGCCAACATCGGCAACATCGGCACACGCGGCCCGCGGCCTGGTGATCCATTCCTCTCGCCCGACGAAGTGAGCACCGGCCCGTACAAGCTGTCGGGCGGCAGCCGTTTCGATTCGATTTACCAGATCGACCTTGCCACCGAAGCCTTTGCCAACAACGTCATGGCCCAGCGGCTCAACGCGCCCAACCCGCTCACGTTGGATAAGCGCACCGTGCGCGAGGCACGCGTCTATTTGGGCAGCGAGGCTGTCGCGGTCGGCTTGGTCGACTACCTCGGCACACGCAGCGACGCCATTCTCACCGCGGCTGAACTGGCCCAGGTGAGCAGCTATAAGGTGGTTGATCTGGTGGACTATCTTGGCCTCAACAAGAGTGCGCCGACGCCGCCTGTCCCGAATGTGCCGCCCTCCTCTAGCGCCGCGGTCTTGCAGAACAAACTGACTGTCCAAGAGTGGGCTGAAACCATCCCTGCCGATGCGGTGCTTTTGCTCGACAGCCGCATCGACCTGCCGCGCCGCAGCGAACCCTCGGTGGTCGAGCAGCATATGCTGGAACTGCGCCGCGTTGCGCCTGCTTCGCTCGACAGCATTGAGCGTTGGCGTGCAGCGGCGACCCCGACGCCTGACGCCGCACCGCAGACGGAAGGAGCAGGCTCATGAGCCGCACCAACCTCCTGCGGATCGCCTTCGCCCTTCTGGGCATTATTCTGCTCGTCGCCCCGTTCTTCCTGCGCACAACCGTTTGGGGCTATCACCGGCGGCCCTATGCCACCGGCCAAGTGCCGCTGGCAAGCATCGCGGCCACGCCTGTGCCCACAGCCACAGCCATCCCGCTGGCCGACGAGTCCATGCTCTTGAAGACCGACCTGCGCCCCGGCCCGGTTGTGGTTGATCTCGCCCACGGCAACCGCATCAACCGCAACCGTTTCGAGCCGTTGGCCGCGGCCTTGGCCCGCCGCGGGGTCGGGGTGCGCTTCTGGCTGAGCGAGGTGGACGTACTCTCGGTCACCAACTATCTGGATTATCCAGACCAGTCTGCCGAACTGCGTCCCTTGCTCAACGACGCCAGCGCGCTGGTCGTGGTCAGCCCCTTTTTCCTCTGGTCACCGGAAGAGATCACGCTGGTTGAGCAATTCGTCGCCGACGGCGGACACCTGCTGCTCATCAGCGACCCAGATGTGATCGGCGACCTGGCCCAGGACATCAACAACCTGGCCGAACCTTTTGGCGTGGTCTTTAACGACGATTACCTCTATGACCAGGGGCAGAACGACGGCAACTTCACCTATGTCTACGTGGGCGACTATCAAGATCAGGCTGTGCGCTTGGCAGAGCGGCGCATTGCCTTCTACGGCGCGCGCAGCATTAGCGGTGAAGTGACGCCCCAACTACGCACTACCAACACGACCCTCAGCAGTGTGCGCAGCGGCATCACCAATTTTACGATGCTGGCGCTGGGCGGGCTGGAGACACGGGGAACCAAGGGGCGCGTCCTGGCGATGAGCGATTTTGATGTGTTGACCGCGCCCTTTGTCGAACGCCACGACAACAGCTATCTGCTTGAGTTTGTCGCCGGGTTCCTGGCCGCGGCCAACCGCCACAACACGGTCACCGATTTCCCCGGCTATTTGGGCAAACAGGTGTCGCTGATCTTTGGCAACGCCACCGCGGTGGACGCGCAGATCTTGATGGAGGGGGCGCGGCTGCAGCGCGCGTTGGAGCTTTCCGGCCGCGAACTCAACCTGGCAGGCAGCACCCTCTTGACCCAAACGCTGGCCGCGGGCGCAACCGCGCCTGAATTCGACTTGATCACGCTGGCCGACTATCAAGTGTTGGACGACGCCGGTCTGCTCAAGCAGATAGGCTTCACGCGCATTGAGGTGACGGCTGAACCGAGCGAAGAAGCAGCCGCCGAGCCACTCGCAACGCCAGCCGCCACAGCCGATGCCGCACCAACAGCCACCGCGACCCCGCTGCCCGGCGCAACCGTTTTGCCGTCAGAGCCTGGATTGCCTGACGTGATACCGGATGATACCCTGCCGGACGATATTGTGCCGGATGACGTTATTCCGGATGATGTGCCTGACGTTGTGCCGCCCGGACCCACCCCCACCGAGCCGGTCACGGTCACCGTGCCGATTACCGCGGCCGCGCTCGCCACCGCGACGGTCGAGCCGGGGATGCTCGACATCACGGCTACCGTGACGCCCACGGAGACCGCAGCGGCAACGCCTACGCTCACAGCCACACCAACGCCAACCCCGACGCCGACGCCGGTTCCGACTGTCTATCTGCAAAAGCATGACGGGCTGCGCCTGCTGGCGCGCGAGACAGTCATCATCGCCCAGTTGCAGTTGGCCGGGCAGCACCGCATGGTCGCGGTTCTCGGCCATGACAACGAGGGTATCCGTTCCGGGGTGGATCGGCTGCTTTCCGGCGACTATACCGGCTGTCTCACCGGCCCGGACCTCGTCGTCTGCTCGTTCGAGGGCAGCCCAGAGCCGACCCCCACGCCGGTGTCCGACCAAGCGGTCGCACCGACCGCGGCCGCGCCGCTGCCCACCGAGGAAGCAACCGCCGTGCCCCAGCCTGAGATAGAACCGACAGCGCCGCCAGCGCGGCAGATTGGTTCGATCCTGGTGGTTGACGACAACGACAGCGCCGGAACCGAAGAAACCAGCGAAGCCGACACCTATCTCCAGGCGCTGACCCAACTCGGCCATACGCCAACCTTGTGGGATGTGGCGACCCAAGGCGTGCCGTCCCTTGAAGAACTCAACAAGTACCAGTGGGTGATCTGGAGCAGCGGCGGCTATGAGAACGGCGGCCCTACCCTGGGCGATCTCGACCCGCTGCTGGGCTACATTAACACCGGCGGTTGGTTGACCATTAGCAGCCGCCGCCCCTTCTTTGGCATGGGCACGGAAGACCCATCGGTGATCGCGGACATCGAAATCACCGATGCCATCCCCGCGCTGGTGTCGGGTTTGCCTTCTGGTGTCATCGAACTGCCCAATGGACTGCCGCCGGTCGTGCCGCTTGAAACCAACGGCAGCGAGGAGGGGCCGCAGATCGCCTTCCGCCGCGGGCCGGACAGCGGCAGCGCAGGCGCGCCCTTGCTCTTCCTCGTCACCGATGAAGGCGAGCCGGAATCAAGCGGGGCCAAGCTCATGATCTTGGGCATGGCGATCCATTGGCTGCCCGAAGACTATGACCAGCAGCTTGTCGAGAACATGGCGAATGTCATGTTGGCGGGCGGGTAACAGCCGGTCGGCATCCGGCGCAAATTAACCAGCCGAAACCTGTCCCCGCGCTGTTCCGTTTGTGGGGCCAGTTCGGAATATACCTAGTGAGAGCAGTACCGAGAGGGACCGTTTCTGCGTACGTGCAATGGTTCGTAGGATGAGTGGTTTGTAGCGCTCAGTGTCGATCATGACACAGTGTCAATCATGACAATGTAGTGACGACAATGTAGTGACGACAATGTAATGATGACAGTGTAATGTTGTCAGTGTAACGGCACATTGCGCGGCAGACGCCCGTCTGGTAGGATCAGCTACCAGCGGGCGTTTGTCATGCGCCATCTTCTGCCAGCTTGCGCTAACTTTCTGGAATCGCTACGGGCGTATTGACGCCCCATGTATAGACCAGTTGGCCGCCTAGCCAGCCTGTCACCAGCACCAGGACAAGCCCCAGCGCCAACAGCACGCCAACCCAGCGTCGCGCCTGGGCGACTTGCAGCAGATCGGCTGGGTCCGCGGCACGGCGACGGTTGCCATAGACCCAAGCGCGGTAGATGGGCACAGCATAGAGCACCAGCAGCGCCAACCCGGTTCCAATGTGCCAGTTAAGCTGCGCGCTGTAGGGCGCTTGCGGCGGCAGCCTGCTCTGGGCTAACAGCCCCGTCAGGACAGCCGCGCCCACGCCGATCCAGCCCAAGCGCAGCGGCCACCAGGTCAGCGTCAGCAACTCCGCACGCGGCCACCGCGTGAGATAGAGCAAGCCCGCGATGCTGCCCAAGGTCAAGAACGCAATGGGAAAATGAACGGTGGCTGGATGGAGCGTGACGGCGCTTACAGGCATGGCTGCGATCCTCATAGTACGATAGGTAAGATCTGATGTAGAACATGCGCCAGGAATGTTGCGGCTTTGTCCAGTCTTGGTCCAATCTTGGCGCGCCAACACACCTGTGCATGGGGAGTATAGCATAGGGTTTGGCCTGGCCCTTGTCCAGAGACTTATCCAGAGAACCATCTAGGCGCGGCCCCAAGCGTTCCTCACTCCTCGTTCATTCAGTTGTAATCTTGGCTTAAGGCAACCTTCACGCTTTGTTGTTAACGTGACAGACCAAGCGCCTCTATCCGCCCTACCCGCCACCTGACAGCACCAATGCACGGCATCAGTTCGCGGATAGATCGCATTGACCATTGATCGGCCACTTATCGACATTTATTCTGCGTTTGCCCCAAATTGGTTGATTGGTTGTGCCACGCGGGCGATTCACAAGGAAGGCTTCATTGAAGTTGGGCTTGATAGCCGGAAAGGAACATGCACTCATGGCTAGGATTGACGAGTCTGAAGTAACCCCCGAACGTCTCTATCTCAACCGCCGCAAGTTCATGGTTGGGGCTGGATCGGCTGCCGGGATGCTGGCCCTGGCCGCGTGTGCCATGCCGAGAACGGAAGCGCAAGCGCCCGCAGCAGCGGTCAGCGCGCCGACCCTGAGCGATCTGCCGCCCATCTTGTCCCATGAAGACCCGACAGCCAATGCCGACGCCGACGAGTTAGGCGATCCGCTGAATTCATTCGAAGAGATTTCGACCTACAACAATTTTTATGAATTCAGCACCGACAAAGCCGGGCCTTCGCGCCTGTCGGGTGACTTTGTGACCTATCCGTGGGAGGTCGAAGTGAGCGGCCTGGTCAATAAGCCCACGGTCTTCAGCATCGACGACATTCTCACCCGTTTCGATCAGCAGGAGCGCATTTACCGGCTGCGCTGTGTAGAGGCATGGTCGATGGTGATCCCCTGGATCGGTTTTCCGATTGCCCAACTGCTCAACGAAGTTGAGCCTACATCCGAGGCGCAATACGTCAAGTTTACCACCGTAGAGCGCCCCGAACAGATGCCCGGCCAGCGCACCCGCATCCTCGAATGGCCCTATGTCGAAGGGCTGCGCATGGACGAGGCCATGAACGACCTCGCCATCTTTGCTACGGGCATGTACGGCAAGCAACTTGTCCCGGCCAATGGCGCGCCGTTCCGCTTGGTCGTGCCGTGGAAATATGGATTCAAGAGCATCAAGAGCATCGTCAAGATTGAACTGGTGAGCGAGATGCCCACGTCGACCTGGATGACTGCCGTGCCCCATGAGTATGGTTTCTATGCCAACGTCAATCCCAATGTGGATCATCCCCGCTGGTCCCAGGCGACCGAGCGACGCATCGGCGAGATGGGCCGCCGCGAGACACTCATGTTCAACGGCTATGAGGAGGAAGTTGCCTCGTTGTACGAGGGGATGGACTTACAGGCAAATTTCTAATGAATCGATTGACCGCGTATATCCGCAAGCATTGGCTTTGGCTGTTGGTGCAAGTGGGTGCGGCCGCGCCGCTGCTGGTGCTGGGCTGGAATACTTGGCAGGGCAACCTGAGCATCAACCCCATCGATGACTTCACCAACCTAACCGGCATGACAGCCATCCTCTTGCTCTTATCTTCGCTGGCTGTGACGCCGATCCACACCATCACCGGCTGGCGGCAGATCACGACCGTGCGCAAGACGTTGGGCCTGTGGGCCTTTGCCTATGCCGTGCTGCATTTCTTCGTCTTTGTTGGGCTGGACTACGGCTTTAGCCTGCGCTTCATCCTGGCGGATGGGCTGCCCAGCAAGCCTTATATCGTTGTGGGCCTGGCCGCGCTGCTGGTGCTGCTGCCGCTTGCCATCACCTCGACCAAAGGCTGGCAAAAGCGGCTTGGCCGCGGTTGGAAGAAACTGCACCGCTGGGTCTATGCCGCGGGCATCTTCGCC
>CAZZNG010000022.1:0-34283 GCA_964655505.1 uncultured Litorilinea sp.
TGTGTTGGCCCCTCTCACCCTCTCCTGTTGTTGCCCCTACTGTTGCATCTGTCGATAGACGCCTAATTTCACACGGCGTCCTAATCCCAACTGCGTAACAACTGAACCGTCGTCCGGTGCGCGCCTGTGATGGGCAGCGGCCACGGCAGCCGATCCGCCAACGCTGACATCTCTGTTGGATTGATTGTTAGATTGATCGCCCGGCTCACCACTGCCCCACCGCAACCGGCATTCACAACCGATATGATCTATACGATCGAAAGCCGACAATGGTGTCGCCACGCACGCTAGATTGATCAGCGCATAGATGATCCGTGTGCGTCCTTAATGCCTTTGCTGCCCGGCACGCGGCCCATTGGCTTCGAGGTTGACCCTTGTCGATGGAGCTGATCCCGCTGCAGCGGGGGCGATCCAAAGCCGCCAATTGAGTATATGAAATAGTATCCAGGAGCGGGACCATGATCCCAGATGCAACCAGCGCCATCATTGTAATTGGACACGGCAGCTTGCGCAGCGCCAGCGGCGCGGCCATGATCCGCATCGCCGCGCGCCTGCGCAGCCGCGGGCTGGCCGATCAAGCCGAGGCCGCGTTTCTCAACTACAGCCGCCCAACGCTGGCAGAGACCGTCGCCAAATGCACCAGCAGAGAGGCCGGGGGCGGCCCCATGTCCATCTTGATCGCGCCCTACTTTTTGATCGGCGGCGCGTATGTTCAAAACGACTTAACCGCGCTCGTGCGCCATGTGGCCGCGGACTATCCAGCCATCCACTTTCAGGTAGCCGATCCCCTGGGCGATCATCCGCGCATGGTCGCCTTGGCGCGACGCCGCGTGCAAGAGGCACTTGATTCTCGCCCCACAGCGCCAGACAACACCGCAACTCATTTGCTGCTCATGGCCCACGGCACGCCCTTGGAGGAAGCCAACGCGCCCCTCTACCGCATCGCCGAGCAGGTGCGGCAGGGCTTGGGGCTGGCAAGCGCCACCGTCGCCTATCTGGACTGCAACGACCCCACCATCCCCGACGCCTTTGCCCACCTCGCCGCGGCAGGCGCACGGCGCATCGTGGCGATGCCCTATTTTCTGCACCTGGGCCGCCATGTGGCCGAGGACCTGCCCCAACTGATCGGCGAGGCCCAGGCCGCGCACCCGGCGACCGAAATCATCGCCGCGCACCATCTCGACTATGACCTGGCGCTGGTGGATGCAGTGGCCGACCGCGCCCGCGCAGCCCTGGCTGCCCGCACAGGCCAGCCCGCGCCGTTCCCTGCACACAAGGAGAGTATCTGATGACAGCCAAAGCCTTACGCCTGTCCCCGCGCAACAAAGCCCACGCGGGCGGTCAAGCCGAGATCGGCGGCAAAGCCTACTTGATCGGCGCAGGGCCTGGCCGCGCCGATCTCATTACTGTGCGCGGGCTGAACCTGCTGCGCCGCGCCGACGTGGTGATCTACGACCGACTGATCGCCAGCGAACTGCTGGCGGAAGTCCGCGCCGATGCCGAAACCATCTTCGTCGGCAAAGAAGCGGGCAATCATACGCTGGCCCAAAGCGAGATCAACGCGTTGCTCATCGCGCGCGTGCGCCAGGGCAAGCAGGTTGTCCGGCTCAAAGGCGGCGATCCCTTTGTCTTTGGCCGCGGGGGTGAAGAAGCGCTGGCGCTGACAGAGGCAGGACTGCCCTATGAGATCGTGCCGGGCATCTCCTCGGCGCTGGCTGTGCCTGCCTATGCGGGCATCCCCGTTACCCAGCGCAACGTCAGCACCGCGTTCGCCGTGGTCACCGGCCACGAATGCGCGGGCAAAGCGGCCTCCACCACGGACTGGGACGCGCTGGCGCGCATCCCCACGCTCGTCGTGCTGATGGGATTGGGCCAGATCGACACCATTGTGGCGCGGCTGCTCGAAGCCGGACGCGAGGCCCAAACACCTGCCGCGGTGATCAGCGCGGGGACAACCGAAGCGCAGCAGGTCGTGCAGGCAAGCCTCGCCGATCTGCCCGCTGCGGTGGCCGCGGCGGATGTGCCCACGCCCGCGGTGATCGTCATCGGCCAAGTGGCCGCGCTTGGCCCCGCGCTGGCCTGGTTCGCGCCGAGCGGCAGTGCAGCCGGTTTCGCCCAACTGCCCCCAGCCGCGCCGGTGGTCGAACCAGCCGTGCGCGAACCCGTTTGGGGGTACGCATGAGGGAATCGCCGATTGACCAAACCGCCCGCCCCGACGCCCATACGCCGCTGTCGAACCGGCCCCGTTATGCAGCCCAGCCGGTCTATCCGATCTTCCTGACCCACCTGGCCGATTGCCGTGTGGTGATGGTCGGCGGCGGCACGGTGGCCGCGCGCAAGGCGAGCGGGCTGCTGGCTGCCCAGGCCCATATCACCGTGATCGCGCCGGAGCTTGCCCCCGCGCTGCAAGCCATGCACACAGCGGGGCAGGTCACTTGGCATGCGCGCCGCTTTGAACCGGAGGATGTGGCCGGGGCGCGGCTCGTCTTTGCCGCCACCGACGACCGCGAGGTCAACGCTGCCGTGGCCGAGGCCGCGCGGCGTGCAGGCGCGCTGTGCAACGTGGCTGACGACCCGATCGCGGGGGATTTCCATGTGCCCGCGGTTCACCGCGGCCAGGGCGCGGTGCTGGCAGTCGGCACAGGCGGCGCATCCCCGCGGCGTGCCGTGGCCCTGCGCGACCGTCTCGCCAATTTGCTGTCCACCCTGCTGGCCGAATAGACTTGCCCTGCCCCCTTTTTCGTGCCAGCGGCAAACATCATGCGATTCAGCGGTGACAGCAAAAGAGAACAAGAGCATGGCCCAGAACATCTATGACGATCCAGACTTCTTTGCCAAATACAGCCAATTCCCTCGCTCGCGCGAAGGGCTGGCGGCTGCCCCCGAATGGCCCACGCTGCGCGACATGCTGCCGCCGATGACAGGCATACGCGTGCTTGACCTCGGCTGCGGCTTTGGCGCGTTCGCGCGGTGGGCCGCGTCACAAGGCGCGGCCACGGTCTTGGGGTTGGATCTGTCGGAAAAGATGTTGGCGCGGGCGCGCGCATCCACCCAAGCGCCCAATGTGACCTATCGCCGCGCCAACCTGGAACAGTTGGACTTGCCCGCTGCCTCCTTCGACCTTGTCTATAGCTCGCTGGCGCTGCACTATCTGGCGGATTTCGACAGCCTATGCGCCGCGGTTCGACGGGCCTTGACGCCTGGCGCGCGCTTTGTTTTCTCCGTCGAGCACCCGATCTATACCGCGCCCAGCCACCCCGCTTGGCAGACCGGCGAACAGGGCCAGCGGATCTGGCCGCTCAACAACTATCTGATGGAGGGCAAGCGTGTCACCGATTGGCTCACCAGCGGCGTCGTGAAATATCATCGCACCCTGGGGAGCTATGTCAGCAGCCTGCTCGCCAACGGCTTCACCCTCTTTGCCCTGGTCGACTGGGGGCCGACGCAGGAGCAGATCGCCCAACATCCCGAATGGGCCGATGAACTTCACCGGCCCCCATTCCTCCTGGTCGGCGCACAGGTTAACGCACAGGATTGACACGCAGGATTGACGGCACGCAAAGACAAAAACGGGAAAAACAAAACGGGGCACGGTCGAGTTTGACCGTGCCCCGTCTGATTGCTGGTTCAGGCGATGGTGCTGTGTAGAAACCTCGCTTACGCGGTTTCCTCGGTGCTCTTTTCCTGGCCTGCACCATTAGCGCGCACCAACGACTTGTCCTGATACTTCTTGCCCTCTTCGATCAACATCACCGGAATACCGTTGCGAATCGGGTATTTGTAGCCGTTGCGCGGGTTGAGCAAGAACTTGCCGTCATCCACCAACTCCAGCGGCCCCTTGTCCTCTGGGCAGACCAGAATACGCAGCAGTTCATCGCTGATCTTGCCGCCCAACGGCGCTTCGTCCAGCGACTTGATCGGCTCGCTGGGCAAGACGCCGCTGCCTGCCGGTGTCGAGGCCGGCGGCTCCGTCAGCTTCTTGATGGCATAGGCAATGCCGCCCAAGATCGCCACCCAGACCAACGCACGAAATACAAAGCGGAAAAAGCCTCTCATGGTCATCCTCCCCGCCAAACATACGTGAAAACCGGGACACCCCCGGCCAATCGATTCAACCGCTTGCACGCCATCTTAGCACAGCCGCCCAGGTCAAAGCAATTCGAACGCCGGGCCGCCTGCTGCCTTTGCAGGGAGGGATGCTTGCGAAAAGATCGACAGGGAGAGAAGGAAAATAATAGGGATTGCGCTAGCGTGCGACGAGGCGGCCAACACGCTTGACGCAGGGGTGGTCAAAGACCGAAGCGGTATGCGGCGCGTCGCCCAGTTCGGCGGTTAGGTCTTGGCCGGGCCAGTGCAAATTCTCATGCAGCCCGCGCCGCCACTTGGGGCAGTGGGTCACATCGTAGACAATTCCGGCATAGGCGACATACATAGGATAGCCGCGCTCGCCGATATAGCTGCGTAGTTGCAGTTCGGTAAAGGTGCGCTCTGGGAGGTCATCCGCCCGCGGCTGGGACATGGGCTAGGCGGTAGGCTGGGCACGGTTGCGATAGAGGTCGGGGTTGACCACAGCAGCCATGGCCTGCTCGTCCAGCCGGTTGCCCAAGAACTG
The DNA here is from genome assembly GCA_964655505.1 of uncultured Litorilinea sp. Lineage (GTDB taxonomy): Bacteria > Chloroflexota > Anaerolineae > Caldilineales > Caldilineaceae > QEUY01. The sequence goes on from CAZZNG010000022.1 coordinate 4,613, forward strand.
GTTGAGGGCACGCACATGCGCCTGCGGCTGCAGCAGCAGTTCGTTGTAGTGCACCTCCAGCACGCGGAAGTTGGGCTGCTGCTGCAGCCAGGCCAAGGTCTGGCTCACATGCTTGGCAAACAGCGCCGCTATCTCGCCATCGCTGACCGTCTCGCCTTCGGTGCCCCGGTGCTGCAGCATCTTGCGCTGGGAGCGCAGCACCTCCTCGATATGCCGGTGCATGAAGATGACCTGGTAGGTGTAGTCAGGCGGCAGGTATTCCAGCAGGGCCGAGATCACCTTCACGCCCTTGCCCACCGCCTCGGGCAGCCACGCTGCATCGCCCTTGTCCAGCGCCTTGACCCGCTCCAGTTCGTAGTAGCCTTCGGGGTTGTCCTTGTCCGCTGCGCGCAACCCGTCGATCAGCACCGGCAGCCCGCCCGCCTCCAGCATCTTCATCATCATCGACGTGCCCGAACGCGGCAGCCCTGAGACCACCACAACCGTGTTGGGCATTGTGCCCGGCGTCGTGCCTGGCTCCTGGCTCGCCGCCGGGCCGCGCCCGCCAAATAGCTGTTTAAACAGGTTCATAAGTGAGCGGGTTCCCCCTATGCAGGTTCAGTGTCCGTACGCGCGCCATCTGTATCACGCCCGTCTGCATCATTCCCGTCCCCATCGCTTTCCCATTCGACCACCAGCAAATATTTCGCCATATCGTGGGCCAGCGCATGGTGTTCGCCGTCTACATCAATGAGCAGCGGCCCATCAAAGGGCGCACGCTCCAATAAGGTGACGCGCACATTGGGATAGAGTCCAAGCGCGCCCAAATAACGTAGACGTTCTTCGTCCTGCACAAGTACGCGCACCAGACGATAAGGGGCATCCAGCGTGGCCCCGCTCAGCGGCAGGCCAATGGTCGGCTCGATCTGCCCCTCTTTGTCGGGAATGGGATCGCCGTGGGGATCGACCAAAGGATGATTCAGCGCGACCGCAATGGCATCTTCCAGCGTCTCGCTGATCACATGCTCCAGCCGTTCGGCCTCGGCGTGTACCTGGTCCCACGGCAGCTTTAGCTCTTGATGCAAATAAAGCTCGAGCAAGCGGTGATGACGCAGAACTTCCAGTGCGACCCGCTCTCCTGCCTCGGTCAAGTTGATGCTCTGATAGCGCTGGTATTTGACCAAGCCCAAATCCGACAGCTTCTTGACCATGTTGGTCGCCGAAGCAGGCGAGACTTCCAGATGATTGGCGAGCGCAGAGTTTGTCACCTCTACATCCTGCGACTGCAGCACGTAGATCGCCTTGAGGTAATCCTCATGGGCGGAGGTTAGTTTTTTCCGTACCCCGTTGGATTTAGTTTTAGCCATAGATAAATTTTAGCAGGAGACGGCCGTTGTGTCAACCGCGAAAGTGAACAAACAACCAAGCAATCCTGCCCCTGCATCAGGTGTTCTCTTGGATGTCCACGCAGATCTTTTCGCACAACGAGAGCAGGCGCGGCCGCCAGCGCGAATAAAGCTCCAGCGGGTCGATCCAGTTGACCCGGTGCGGTTCGGCAGCCATCTGGTTTAGCTCCATGTGCGCGTCGTCGGCCACGCGCAACTGCGCCTCGCGCCCCGGCAGATGGCCGTGCTGCCCTTGCAGCACCACCAGGGGCGGCACGCGATAGACCGTCTCAGTCTGCCAGCGCAGCACCTCATTAAAGAAGAGGCGCAGCGGATGATAACGCCGGTGGACAGGCGGCGCGGTCAGCACCAACTGATGCCAAAAGTCACCGTTGCTGAAAACCCGCTCATTGCGCCCCAGCGGCAGATCATAGAGTACCGCCAGGGTGACCGCGCACGAGTCGAGCAGCGCCTTGGCCGCGCCGAGAAAGCCCAGAAAGAACGAGCGGGTGAAGATCGCCGCTTTTTCATCCTCGCTGCGTTCGATGGAGTTGCGCTTGCGCGTGTCTTCGAGCAGGAAGGCGTACATTTCCACATCCGCCATGCGCCCGCAAACGCTCTCTGCCAAAAGCACCGAACGATGGGCATAGAGATTGTGGTCATAGGCCAGCGCGCTGTCGAAATGTTCGTCGAGTGCCAGAAAGAAATCGGGCACTGGCTCATTGGAGAGTTTATAGGCCGTTCGTTCGTGAAAATAGGTCTTCATACACTGCTCAATACGCCCACAGGCGTTGAATCGATCTCGAAAATCGATCTAGGATGATGGATAGATGGCGCTCGACGGGGCAGCACGGTTCACATCCGTGCGCCCGCCGCGCAGCCAGTAAAAGTGTAACAGCACGCCCGTGCCCAGCCCAACCGCCAACTTCACAGCCCAGGGCAAGCCGCTGGGGCTGATGAAGCCCTCAATCAGCCCGGCGATGATCAACAAAGGCGCACAGCCCAGGACAACTTGGACGGCGCGACGGCTGCGCCGGATCAGCGCGGCGCTGCGCCGCTCTAGGCCCGGACGCAGCAGCCCATCGCCCATATAGAGGCCGCAGCCGCCCGCGACAAAGATCACGCTCAACTCGATAAAACCGTGGGCGACCACAAACTCGGCCAGACCGTGGCTCAAGTCATGGGCTTGCAGCAGGCCAAAGATCGCGCCGATCTGCAAGCCGTTGAGCAGCATGATCAACACGGTGAGCACGCCTCCGGTGATGCCCCCGGCCAGCGCCATAAAGGTCACTTGGATGTTGTTGGTGAGGATCAAGGCCGAAGCCGCGGAGCGCGCCGCGGGGGCGATGTCAGTCCACAGTTCGCCCGCCTCGACCTGGCGCACCAGCGGGGCAATGCCCTGGCCCGCGATGACATAGATCGTGTCCGGGCTGCGCCAGACGACGAAGAACGCCGCCAGCGCGGCCAGCCAGAACAGCAGAAAGGCCACGCTCGTATAGGGCAGCAACTCGCGATATAATTGCGGGAACACCACCGTAAAGAAGCGGGCAAACGCGCGCCGGCTAACCGGATCGGGCCGGTAGATCAGCGCGTGGCCGCGGCTCACCAGTTGGTTGAGATAGTGAGTCACTTGCTGACGGGGAAAATCACGCTGAGCCAGCGCCAGATCAGCCGAGGCCAGCCGGTAGAGCCGGCCCAGTGTCTCGATCTCAGCCATCGAAAGGCGCTCAGGCTGGTTCTGTGCCTGAGCCAAGAGGGCCTCGAGTTGCTGCCAAGTGGTGCTGCGCCGCCGAAGGAAAGCGTCAAGGTTCATGGATGGGATGACCGATACTCGTGATCATTTGCGTGAAGAGTATACCATCGACACGCCGGAAAACGTAAGCTTTGGCTATGAGGTCGCCGGGATCGGCAGCCGCTTCATCGCCGCGCTGATCGACACGTTCATTTTGGGCATTCTGCTGCTCTTGCTCAACGTGGCCCTGATCATGCTGCTGGGGGCCTTGGCCGATTCAGGCGGGGCGTTCGACTTGGAGACGAACAGCAACTGGATAGCCGGGTTGGTGATCGCGCTCTATGCGCTGCTCAATTTCGCCGTGATCTGGGGCTATTACATCTGCTTTGAATGGCTCAACCACGGCCAAACACCCGGCAAGCAGGTGGCGCGTATCCGCGTTGTCCAACTGGACGGCAGCCCCGTGGGCGCGCTGCCCGCGGTGATACGCAACCTGGTGCGCGTGGTTGACTTCTTGCCCGGCGGCTATGGCGTCGGCCTGATCGTCATGTTCACCAACAGCCAAAGCCGCCGCTTGGGTGATTTTGCCGCGGGGACGTTGGTCGTGCGCCACCAAGGGGAAATTCGTCTGGCCGATCTGCTCGCGCCGCCGACGCCATCGAGCCAACCGGGGAATCTAGAAACCAGCACAGTGGATGCCCGCGGCGACACCGACACCAGCGATACAGATACCAGCGACACATACAGCACAGCCGTCCCCCTGGCTGGTGACGATGGCCCGCCCATCGATCAAGATTGGCGCGGAGTGCGCCGTCTCTCTTCTGCCGACTATGAACTGGTGCAGCAGACGCTGCAACGCAGCGAGGCCGGACAGCTAGATCCCAGCCTGCTCACCCGCGTTGCAGGGGCCATCGCAACTAAAATGGGGACACTGCCGTCATCTTATGCAAAGTTGGCAGCCCAATCGAACACAGAAGAACGCACGACAGAGATCGACTTCACGCTCGCTCGCCACTTCTTACAAGATCTATCGACTGCGTACACCCGTTGGGTACGCTAACCGGCGATTGCACCGCTGAGGCGAACGCCACATCACCATATCGCCCCAATTGAAACGAGGTAGGATGAACGCTGCACGCAAACCCGACTATAACCCGATGATTCGTGATCTCCCCAGCGATCTACGCCCGCGTGAGCGATTGGCCTATGCGGGAGCGGGCGCGCTCAGTACCGCGGAACTGCTGGCGATTATCCTGCGCGTCGGCGGACGCGGCGAAAACGTCATCCGCATGGCCGAGCGGCTGCTCACCCAATTTGGCGGCTTGACAGGGCTGGCCCAAGCCAGTTTTGACGAGTTGTGCAGCCAGCACGGCATGGGCGAAGCCAAAGCCACCCAGATCAAAGCCGCGCTGGAACTGGGGCGACGGCTCCAGCTTGCGTCACCCGATGAGCGGCCCCAAGTGCGCGCGCCGTCGGACGTTGCCAACCTGCTCATGGTCGAGATGGGCCTGCTGGAGCAAGAGCATCTGCGTACCGTGCTGCTGGACACCAAGAACTACGTGACGCGCATCACCAATGTCTACGCGGGGAGCCTCAACGCCGCGGTCGTGCGCGTGGGCGAAGTCTTTCGCGAAGCGGTGCGCGCCAACAGCGCGTCGATCATCGTCGTACACAACCACCCCAGCGGCGACCCCACCCCCAGCCCCGAAGATGTGCATGTGACCGAGATGCTGGTCGAGGCCGGTCGCTTGCTCGACATCGAAGTGCTCGATCACCTCATCATCGGGCGCAACCGCTTTGTCAGCCTCAAAGAGCGCGGCCTCGGCTTCAAGTGATAAAAACTGCCGCCTAAAACCACATTTAAAACCAACGAGGGGATGCCGTCTGGCATCCCCTCGCTTCAGTCATTCCACAGTTAGATTGCGACGCTGCCTCGTCGAGTAACAGGCCCGGAAGCGGCTTTGGCCTCTTCCACGCGCAACGTCAGCCCCATATAGTCCGACGCGTCCAGCGCATCAATGGCCGTATCGGCTTCGTCATCCTCCATCTCGACAAAGGCAAAGGCGTGGGGACGGCCTGGTTCCCGTTCGGCGATCAACTCCACGTTGTACACCGTGCCATATTGGGCAAAGAGATCACGCACCTCGTCGTATGTAGTGGAATACAGTAAGTTGCCTACATACAATCGTTTCATCTCTATCTCCTTTCATACCTGCCGCGCCTCGGCGCTCCCCGGCGCAGCGCACAGACAGGCTGTGCAGCCGCCGAAGACCGCCGCTGCCCTCCATTATAGGAGAGACAGAAGCGCGGGCGTATAGATATAGATAGAGATCGAGGGCAGAAGTTTATGCTACCTCAAGCCGATGCCTCAAGCCGATGCCTCGAGCTGATGTCTTAGACCGATGCTTGATAGCCGTAGGTCAGGCTGTCCTCTGCCAATTCTTCGATGCCAACCAGTTCCAACTCCTCGGCGAAATGACAGGCAGCAAAATGGCGCGTCCCCACCTCGCGCAGGGACGGCTCCTCTTGGCTGCAAATCGCCTGGGCATAGCGACAGCGGGGATGAAACGTGCAGCCGCTGGGCGGGTTGGCCGGGCTAGGCACGTCGCCGCTCAGAATGATGCGCCGCGACTTTTGATCCGGGTTGGTGCGCGGCACAGCCGAAAGCAGCGCCTCGGTATAGGGATGCTTCGGGTGCAGATAAAGATCCCCCACGTCGGCCAGTTCGACAATGCGCCCCAGATACATCACAGCCACTCGGTCGCTGATATGCTCCACCACCGACAGATCGTGGGCGATGAAGAGATAGGTCAGGCCGAATTCCTGCTGCAAGTCTTCGAGCAGGTTGATCACCTGTGCCTGGATCGACACATCCAGCGCGGAGACCGGCTCATCCGCGACGATCATCTTGGGACGCAAGGCGAGCGCCCGCGCAATGCCCACACGCTGCCGCTGGCCGCCGCTGAACGCATACGGGTAGCGGTTCATGTGCTGCGCCTTCAGCCCCACCATCTCCAACAGCTCGCGCACGCGCGTGCGCAGCTCGTCTCCATCGGTGATGCCGTGAATGACCAGCGGTTCGCTCACAATATCAAAGACGGTCATGCGCGGGTTGAGCGAGGAGAAAGGGTCCTGGAAGATGATCTGCATCTCCCGCCGCATGGCCTTGAGTTCCTTTTGCGAGAGGGTGGCAATATCCACCATCTGATTGCCGCTGCGATACAGAATCTGCCCCTCGGTGGGGTCCAGCGCACGCAAGATCAAGCGGCCTGTGGTCGTCTTGCCACAACCCGATTCCCCCACCAGGCCCAGCGTCTCGCCTTGATAAACGGTGAGATCGACGCCGTCCACCGCGCGCACATGGCCGACGACGCGGCGGAGCAGCCCTTTTTGGATCGGGAAGTACTTTTTGAGGTTCTTGACTTCTAAGATGGTGTCAGCAGGTTTATCCATTGCGGTTTATCGAGAGTCCATTTAGAACGGAGCATTGGCTCATCAACTGTTTGATCATCGGTGCTGCATATCACGCGGCTTGGCTCTGTTGCTGGGCCGCGGCGGCAAACTGCGCCGCTTCGTAGAGCGTGCAGCGGACAAAGTGGCCCGGCTCGATCTCGCGCAGCGCCACGGCTTCATGGCAGGCCGCGTTTTTCGGCGCGGGACAGCGGGGCAAGAACGCACACCCCTGGGGAATCGAAAAGGGATCGGGCACGCTGCCGGGGATGGGCGTCAAGCGGTCTTTGCTGCGACTGCCCAACTGGGGAATGGAACGCATCAGCCCCACCGTGTAGGGGTGCAGCGGCTGGCGGAAGATCGTGCGTACGTCACCGCTTTCCACGATCTTGCCCATGTACATCACCGCCACTTGATCGGCCATCTCGGCAATGACGCCCAGGTCATGGGTGATGATCAGGATCGCCATGCCCAGTTCGTCTTGCAGCTTGCGCATGAGGTCCAAAATCTGCGCTTGGATCGTCACGTCGAGCGCGGTGGTCGGCTCGTCCGCAATCAACAGGCGCGGGTTGCAGGCCAAGGCCATCGCGATCATGGCGCGCTGGCGCATACCACCGGAGAACTGATGCGGATACTCCTTGACCCGCTGGCTTGGGTTGGCGATTCCCACCTGGCTCAACAGATCGACCGTGCGCTCCATGGCCTCCTGCTTGCCCACGCCTTGATGCAGCGCCACCGACTCGGCAATCTGGTTACCGATGGTATGCACAGGCGAAAGCGAAGTCAGCGGCTCTTGGAAGATCATGGAGATCTCATTGCCGCGAATGCTGCGAATGGTCGGGCTGTCGGGGTTGACTTTGGCGAGGTCGACGACTTCGCCGCTCTCCCGCTGGAAGCGAATCGACCCCTCCGCGATCCGGCTGGTGCGTTGGGGCAACAGCCGCATGATCGATGAAGCGGTTACGCTCTTGCCACAGCCCGACTCCCCCACCAAGCCCAGCGTTTGGCCTGGTTTGATCGAGAAGGAGACGCCATCCACAGCGCGCACAACGCCGTCGAATGTGTCGAAATAAACCTTTAGGTTGTCAATTGAAAGCAGCGAATCGGTGCACGTGGCGCTCGAATCCGCGGCTTGATGTTGAAGTGTTTGTTGCACTGTAATCTTACCGGCACTCTAAATAGGATTGTTGACCAAATCAGGTTGTGATCAAAGCGGGGCATCGATCACACTGCGCAGGGAGCGCCGCGCCACAAGGGCAGCGTGCGCCTAGCGCGAGTAGGGGTCTGCCGCGTCGCGCAGCCCGTCACCCAAGAAGTTGAAGGCGAGTACAGCCACCACGATGAAGAGCACGGGCGAAAAGACCCACGGGTAGACCGCGATGGACTGGAGATTTTGCACTTCCTTCAGCAGTACGCCCCAACTGGTGATGGGCGGTTGTAGCCCCAGACCGAGGAAACTCAGCGCGGTTTCAGCCAAGATCATACCCGGCATGGACAGGGTCGCAATGACGATCACATGGCCGATGGAAGCGGGGATGAGATGGCGAAAGATCACTCGCCCGTTGCCCGCGCCCATGAGCTTGGCCGCCAAGACGAAATCCTGCCCGCGCAGTGCCAAGACTTGACCGCGCAGTTGGCGCGCCAGCCATGTCCAGCCGATCAATGACAGAATGATGGTGACGCCGAAGTAAACACGCAGCGGCGGCCAGGTCGGCGGAATCGCGGCGGAGAGCGCCATCCACAGCGGGATCGACGGGAAGGATCGAATCAACTCAATCGTGCGCTGGATGATTTCATCGATCCAGCCGCCGAAGAAGCCGGAGGTCACGCCCAGTACGGTGCCCAAGAAGAGACTGAGCAGCACGCCCACCAAGCCAATCGTCAGCGAGACTTGGCTGCCCTTGAGAACACGCGTGAGCATATCGCGCCCCTGGTGGTCCGTGCCAAGCAGGTTGACCGCGGAACCTTCAGCCCCAAAGAGGTGCACGTTGGACTCGATCAGCCCAAAGAGTTTATAAGATTCGCCTTCTACAAAGAGCTTCACCGGGTACTTGACCGACTCATCCACCTCGGAGACGCGCGCCAGCGTCGTCATATCCAGCGTCGTTTTGAAGCCGTAGACATAGGGCTGGAAGCGCCCCTCGTCGAAGAAATGAACTCGCTGCGGCGGCATATAGATGCGGTCGGTAAAGCGGGTGGTCAGCGTATAGGGCACAAGGAAATCGGCAAAGAGGGCAATCAGGTAGAAGATGCCGATAACGATGCCCCCGGCCAGCGCGGCACGGTTGCGGACGAACTTGCGCCACATCAACTGCCACTGGGAAAGCGAATAGCGCCGTTCATCCTCGCGCCGCTCCTGCGCGGCGCTCTCCGGTTCAAGCTCGCCGTACCGCTCTCGTTGAAGCGTCGCATCCAGATCGCGGTACAGATCGAACAGTCGTTTTGATTCAACCGAATAACTCATTCGAACGCAATCCTTGGATCAGCCCAAGCCAGGGCGATATCCGCTAACAGATTCGAGATCATCAGAATAAAGGTCATAAACATCAGGAACGTACCGGCCAGGTACATGTCCTGTGTCTGCAAGGCACGCAAGAATAAGGGGCCGGTGGTGGGCAATGACATAACAATGCCGACCAGCGCCGACTCCGAAATGATCTTGGGAATTTCCAGGGCCAAGACGCTAATCATGGGGTTGATGGCAACACGCACACCATACTTGCTGACGACGGTGCGCTCGGCCAAGCCCTTGGCGCGGGCCGTGGTGATAAACTGTTGGCTCATCACGTCCAACATGCTGCTGCGCATGATGCGCTGCATCTGCGCGGTGCTCGCCAAGCCCAGAATCAAGGCCGGGGGCCAGAAGTGATTCCACATGTCGAGCAGTTTTTCCATGGACATCGGCGCATTGGAGTATGCCGACGACATGACGCCGCCCACATCGATACGCAATACCAACGCCCCTAAGAACATCCAGAAGAGCGCCAGCAGGAAGCCAGGCAGCGAAAGCCCTAAAAAGCCGATAAACGAGAAGAAATTGTCACTGAACGAATATTGGTGAGTGGCTGAATAGATGCCGACCGGGATGGCATAGCTCACTGTGATCAGCAGAGAAAAGAAGCCGAGCAGGAGCGTATAGGCCAAGCGGTCGCGCACCAGCGGCCACACAGGCGCATTCCACGCCAGCGACCAACCAAAGTCACCTTCGGGCCAGCCCTGGATCCAGCGTAAATACTGGACATGCAGCGGCTGATCCAGGCCATAGCGCTGGCGCAGGATCTCGAAGGTGCGCGAGTCCTGCGCGCTGCCGCCCTGGGCGATTTCCGCCTGCATTGTGTCAAAGAAATCACCGGGAGGCAGTTGAATAATGAAGAATGTGATGACCGAGACGAGGAAGAGCAGCGGGATCATCGTTATGAGCCGCCGCACGATAAAAGCAAGCATAGAGGGTTCTACATCCTTTTGACCAGTCTTCTCGGTTGTCTAGGCGGTTATCTAAGTGGTTGTCTAAACATCGTGCCTAGGCGTGGCGAGAGGCAAACACCATCCCGCCAGGGGATTCCGGCGGGATGGCGCTGTGCAAGGGACGGAGCGTGCGTTACTCTGCGTCCTCGAAGTAGTAGGTCGCGGGGTTCTGGTTGCCCGGCGACATGGCGATCCACGAAGAGACGTAGGTCTGATCGGCCCACACGTTCTTCATGTTGTTCTTGACCAGGACCGGCGCAGGCATACCACCGGCGATGTTGATCACCCACATATTCTCGGTGGCATTACGCACCAATTCTTGGCCCAGTTCCATCTGCCGTTGCGGGTCCGCGGTGCGCATGATCTCGTCAAAGATGTCCTGGCCTTCCTTGATGTAATCCGGCGGTTCCTCGCCCGATTCACCATCGGTCTGGTACCAGATGCCAAACTGCGGGCCCCAGAAGGACTTCTCGTTGAAGGCCAGCAGGTTGTCGGGGTTCATCAGCGGGAAGACGCTGCCCGTGCCCCAGACATTGATCATGACCTGGTTGCCAATGGCGCGCGGCCAGTAGAGGTCGCGGTTCATGGTCTTGAGCGTGGTCTTCAGCCCAACACCGTTGAGTTGTTCGGCGACCAGTTCGAGCGCGGTATCATCCGGCCCGGCTGTGGCTTCGATGACCAGCGTCAGGTCCGAACCATCCTCGAAGGTGTAGAAGCCATCGCTCCCCTTCTGCAAGCCGATGCCTTCGAGCAGTTCTTGCGCGGCCTCGGGGTCATATTCGGCCATGTACTGCGCCATGTCCTCGACATACCAGTTGGTGCCGGGACCCACCGACATGTTGTTGACGCGGCCTTGGCCGAAGTAGGCGACTTCGTTGATGGTCTGGCGGTCGAGCGAGAGCGACAGGGCATAGCGGAAGTCGCGGTTCTGCATCAACTCCCGATATTTCGGATCGTCATAGCTCTGGTTCGGCTGGAGAGAGACGCTGGACGCGCCCTCAGTAGCCCACAGGCCGACCGTGTAGCCGCCCGCGGCCTCGTTCTCCTTGAGCACAGGCAGGTTGGCAAGCGCCAAGTGGCGCGACTGCATGTCCAAATCACCGCTGGCCGCCATGACCGCGATGGTCTGCGCGTCTTCGACCAGCGCCATGTGGATGCGGTCGATGTAGGGCAGTTGCTTGCCTTCCGGGTCGACCTTCCAGTAGTAGGGGTTGCGCTCGAGGATCAACTCAGTGCCGCCCGGATCCCACTGCACCGGCTTCCACGCCCAGATGACTGGCCGGTCGACGTTGTAGTCGAAGGCCATATCTTCAAAGAGGGCGTAGTCGGTAACTTCCGGGTTGTACTTGGGGTGGAACTGTTCTAGGTAGTGCTTGGGTGCAAAGACGCCGAAGCGTTCGAAGCCCAGCGGCCACTGATGGCCGTGGAAGGCAAGGCCCATCGAGTCGACAATGCCGGTGGGGCCGGGGAAGATGAACTTAATGGTGTAGTCGTCCACCTTCTCCAAGGTCATCGGCTCGCCGTCTACGGTCCATTCGATGTGGGGCGACGGGGTGATGTTGGTGTCGAGTTCGATGGCTTCCCACCAGAAGATAATATCATCCACCGTCCACGGCTCGCCGTCGGACCACTTCAGCCCTTCGCGGAAGTAGAGCGTCAGCACAGTGCCGTCTTCGCTCCATTCCCAGTCCTTCGCCAGACCAGGTTGGATCGGGTCGGCGAAGTTGGGCGCCCAGCGCAAAACCGGGTCATAGTTGAGGCGTGCCCAAGCGTGGTAGTCCTTCACACCGAGGAACGCGCGGTGCCAAGTGCCCCCGTACTTGCCGATCGACTCATAGGGTTCCACCACCAGCGGTTCCGCGGGCAGACGCTCTTCGAGCGGAGGCAGTTCGCCGCGGGCAACAAGCTCCGCCAACATAGGAGCTTCTTTACCGCCGGTATCCGCCGCGGCAGCCCCTTCTGCCGGGGCCTCCTCAGCTTCAGCAGCGGCCTCCTCCTCGGCGGGCGCCGCGTCTTCGGCTTCAGCTTCGGCGGCGGGCGCTTCTTCAGCCGCAGGCAGTTCGGGCCGCGGGCCACAAGCCGCAGCAAAAAGCGCCACAATCGCCAGGAGCGTTATCGCCGTCCATAAGCGACGTCGAAGTAGGATCATTGATTCCTCCTTTTCGGATTCAGTCTATTCAGTGCGTCGACGGGCGCGACACTTTTTTGGGATGAAATTGAGATAGAGAGAACAGCAGTACAGCTAAAGGTGAAAAGTGAGGGACCACCCGAAATTGTACTGTGGACACAAGATACTCAAAACGCTTTAAACTGTCAACCGCGGCTTATGTACGCGCGCCATAATGTTTCTGAAAATCGGGTGTTTCCAGAAAGATCATGAAGATCATGGCAGAACCCCCGCGGTTCGGCCCAATACCCTGATCAGGTTGACAGCCAGCGGACAGGCTAACTGTCAACCTAACTGTCAACCGATGCGATGAACGACAGGTTTATGAACGGCTTACTGCGTGCGCTCCTGTGTGACTACTTGACTGTGTGCTACTTTGTCGGCTCTTGATAGGTTGCGTGGGCAGCCAGCAGGTCAATCGTCGCGCGTACCCGGTTCTGCGGCGCTTTCACCTCGCGCGCCTTGCGCCGCACGAAATCCTTCAGTTGGTCGGCGCGCAGCACTGCCACCGTGGGGTTTTCCAGCGTGATCTGCATGGCCGGGTTGAGAAAGACAGCCACCGGCTCGATCGGCATACCGGACGCGGCCTCATCGCTGCCCGGTTCGCTATCCAAGATCTTTTGCAACTGCTTGATCTGATCTTCCAACTCAAACGTGGGATTACCCACGCCCTCGCGTGCAAAGACGCTGAAGAAGCGCCCAATCGAAAACGGCTCGCGCCAGCGATCCCCCTGCACTGTGACGCGGCCGCGATCCGAACGCAGGGCAATGACGAGGATGCCACAGGGACCAACCACCACATGATGCGCCGGTAAGCTCCATGCAAAATAGGCATACTTGTCGTCGAACCCCTTCATGCTCCGCTCCAACACCTCGTCGGGACGGGCAAAGCCTTTGCTGCCCGGCCAGCGTCGCCGTGCATAGCGATTGACGAAGTAGCTGCCGACGCTCGCCAACAGAAAGCCCAGGGGCAGCGCGGCAAAGCTGATCCAGACCCAGTTTTGCTGGATCAGCGCGGAAATAGGATTGGCAGCCGGTTGATCGGGCGGCAGCCAGGAGGGGACAAAGCTAGCCAATAGACCGATGAACAAGACGCCAAGACCGGCCAAGCTCAAACGCCGGCCTAGCCGCTCTTTGCGGTTGATCTCTGTAACATTGCGATAGACCTTCATGCCAGACTTTCTTCATGCTGGGGTCCAGCCGGGCCGCCCCCTGCGCGCAGCGGCAGACTGGACCCATCGGCTGTGGGCGATGGGCTTCCAGGTGGATGATGGTGCAGGATGGCGTGTTGGCCCGGACGCGCCAGGCCCGACCTGGCAACGCCATGCGCATGGTGCCTCGCGCATGGTTCCTGGAGCCTATAGCGGCGCATTGGAGACAGAAACGAGGGCTGCGCCGCTCGCTCCAACCGTTAGGCCGTCGCCGCCGAGAGTGCGCTGTCGTCGAGCGACTCGGCAGCGGACGGGGCCGTCGTCACGCCTTCGTGGATCTTGCTTAGGATATTTTGCTCGATGCCCTGCTTGGCAACGCGGATAGCATGGCGAATGGCCGGGCCGCGGCTGCGCCCATGGGCCACCACGACGATGCCGTTTAGCCCCAACAGGACCGCGCCCCCAAATTGGCTGTCGTCCATGCGTGCGCGCAGGCGTCGCAGCGCGGCCTGGGCCAAAAATGCGCCCATGCTGCTAATAGGCCCGGCGGTCAACTCTTCCACCATGACCCGCTGCATCAATTTGGCCGTCGCCTCCGCGGTCTTGATGAAGATGTTGCCGGTAAAGCCGTCGGTCACCACCACATCGGCCCCACCGTCGACAATCTCCTTGCTCTCTATATTGCCCTGGAAGTTGATCCCTTTCGTACCTGCCAGGACATTATAAGCGCTAACGACCAATTGATTGCCTTTGCCTTCTTCTTCGCCGTTGCTCAAGATGCGCACATTCGGATGGTGCACCCCCATAACATGCTTGGCATAAATAGTCCCCATGATGGCGAACTGTTGCAAGTGTTCGGGGCGCACATCCGCGTTCGCGCCGATATCGAGGATAACACAGAACCCGCGATGCGTTGGAAAAGGCGAGATCAGCGCTGGGCGCAAGATCCCCTGGATGCGCCCGATCTGAAAGATGCCCGCGGCCAGCGCAGCGCCGGTATTGCCCGCGGTGACAAATGCTTGCGCCTCGCCGTTACGCACCATTTTACTGGCGACCACCATCGAACTGTCCGGCTTGGCGCGCACCGCGTTGGCTGGCTTTTCGCCCATCTCAATCATCTGCGTGGCCGGAACAATCGGCAGCTTCAGGCCGTTGGTGTTGAGCTTTGCCAGCTCAGGCTCAATCAGGTCTGGGCGGCCCACCAACGAAACCGTGACCTTGTACTTCCGGGCTGCATCGACCGCGCCGGCCAGGATCTCACCGACACCATGGTCCCCACCCATTACATCAAGTGCGATATTCATAGAAATACTTGTCTTTTCTCAATGCTCATTGCCTCGGGCACACTGACGTTTGCGTCAAAGCGACTCAATTCTCAACTACGTTCAAAGCAACGTTTAGAGCAACATACAAAATGACCGTCGCCGCGCCTTGCCCGCGCAATGCGCCACCGCGCCAAGACGCCTGTTCCGGTACACCTCACGCAAAATAAAATACCACAGCCAGCTAAAAGTCGCGCTGAAATTGTGAGATCACATAGCAATCACACAATATAATCACACAATATAGAGCCGCCGCTTTCTCTGCGCGGTTCCCGCGCAGGAGCCGCCGCATAGCGGCCCTACACCCCCAATCAATTGGTGAAAGTGCAATTGGCAAAAACGGCAGAAGGACGACAAAAGCATAAAAAACCATAACGGAGTCAGTATAACATAATCCGGCTTCAACGCGACACCCATTTGCGCGATTTCGGCTTTATGTTCCGCGCTTTGCACCACCTTCTTTGCGCTACCTTTTTGTATGCTGTTGTTGATATGTTGTTGTTCGTATGCTATTGGCTGTTTCGGCGATGTTCGAGGCAGACGGTATACTGGACCCAGGGTATGCTGGACCCACTGAGAAGCAGACACACGCTCCACAGACAGCGCAAACCAGACCGACCCGGTGTAGAGCAGCCGGCAAGAATACGATAAAGCGACCACCGAGGATACTGTGTAAGGCACAAGCATGAAGATTAAAAAATCAAGCCGTGTCCATCCCAGGCCGCAGCCAGCACAGATGATCCCGCCCCAGAGCCGACAGAAGCTATCACAGAAGCACTCACGGTCGCGGCAAACACACCAGGCAAATCCGCTATGGGCGCATTGGCAGCGTTAGCAATCGGTCTCCTCTGGCTGGCTCTGATTGGGTGGATCGGGCGGTTGCAGCGACAAGACGGGGAGCGGCGCGGCTGGACGCGGCACATCCCGCCCGGCCTGCACCTTGATCTGCTGGCAGGCGGCAGCTTGATCCTGGCTGTGGTCGCCTTCTTCTGGCGCACCGTGAGCGGCGATGTCTATCAGCCCGCCGATGGCGGCGATCTGGTCAGTTTCCTCTTTCCCACCTACCGCTTTGCCGCGCGCGAATTGGCCCAGGGGACGCTGCCTCTGTGGAACCCGCATCTATACGGCGGCGCGCCCTTTATCAGCGACATCCAAGCGGGCTTTCTCTACCCGCCCAACCTGCTGCTCTTTCTGCTTTGGCCCGACTTTCCTTATACAACCCTGCAGTGGTTGGCAATGGGCCATCTGGCCTGGGCCGGGCTGGGCATGTATGTGCTCCTGCGCACGCTGCGCTGGCCGGTGCGCCCAGTGGCGCGGCTGGCCGCGTTCTTCGGTGCGCTCGCCTTCCAGTTCAGCGACCCGCTGCTGACCCACTTGGGCAACCTCAACCTGATTGCCGTGCTGAGTTGGCTGCCGTGGCTCCTGGCCGCCTATGACCGTGCCTTGTCCACCGGACGGCTGCGCTGGCTGGTGGTCGCGGCCGCAGCGTGGACGGTGGGCAACTATGCCGGACACGCGCAAAGCAGCCTC
Source organism: uncultured Litorilinea sp. (assembly GCA_964655505.1). Lineage (GTDB taxonomy): Bacteria > Chloroflexota > Anaerolineae > Caldilineales > Caldilineaceae > QEUY01. The sequence goes on from CAZZNG010000022.1 coordinate 20,794, forward strand.
TATCTTGGCCTGGCGCTGACGCTCTACACCGCGGGCCGCTTGGCGCTGGCGGCAGGGGAACGCTGGCCGTTTCACTTCGCCAACATCGGCGCGCGCTGGCTCACGGTCGTCGCCATGACCGGCCTGTTCAGCGCGCCGATTGTCTTGCCCGCGCTGGAACTCTCCTTCTACACCGAGCGCAGCGCCTTCGCCTATCAAGATACGATTGCCTTCTCGCTGGCCCCGGCCCAACTGATCGGCCTGCTTACGCCTGGCTTTTTTGGCCGCGGCCCCGCGCTGCATTGGAGCCTGTGGGATCGGGTGGAAACCCCGTTCGCGGGGGTGGCGACGCTGCTGCTGGCGCTGGGCGCGTTGGGCTGGGCGTCGCCAGAGCAGCGGCGGCGGCTTTGGGTGTGGGGCGGCATGGGCCTCTTTGGGCTGGTCGCGGCGCTGGGCGTCTACGCGATTGTGCATGGCTGGCTGACGCTGCTTGTGCCCGGCCTGGGCCAACTGCGCGCACCGGCGCGCTTCCTGATCCTGTGGACAGCCGCGCTCAGTGTTGTGGCCGCGGTTGGGGTGGATGCGCTCATCCGCCGCGGGCCTGCGCTCCTGCACGCGCCGTGGGGGTGGCGCTGGCGCGGCCTCGTCGGGCGAGGCGCGCTTGTCTGGCTGGGGGTTGTGCTGCCGCTCAGTTATCTCGCGCTGCTCTTGACCCAGGAAAACGAAACCGCATTCCTGCGCGCCTCGGTGGCCGCGCTGGCCTTGACCTTGGCCGCGCTCTTCTGGATGGCGACTGGGGCCGCGGTGGCCGGTGTGGGCTGGGGCTGGTGGTCGGGACCGCGCGCCGCCCTGCTGCTGGTGATCGTGCTCTTTCTGGATCTAAGCGCAGCCGGAGCCTATACCGACATCAGCGAACAAGACCCCACCGTGGGCTTTGACCACGACGCCATTGTGGACTTCTTGCGCGCCGACCCGGACCTATTTCGCATCGACACGCTCACCGACATTCAAGACCTTTGGCAGCCGGACACAGCCGCGCTGGTGGGGCTGCAAGATGTGGGCGGCATCGCCAACCCGCTGATGCTCGACCACTGGCAAGCCTTCCGCGAAGCGACCGGCGGGCGCGATACCCGGCGCTATGACCTGCTCAACGTCAAATATGTGATCGTGCGCGACGGCACACCCCTGCCCGACGGCAAGTTTGACCTGGCCCTGGACGCGCCAGGCGACCTGGCAGTCTATCGCAACCTTGATTTCTGGCCGCGCGCCTGGATCGTGCATCAAGCGCGCCTGGCAAGCGACCCGGCCAATGCCTTGGCCCAATTTCAGGCAGAGGATTTTGACCCGACAAGTACCCTCATTCTGCTGGATCAGCGCGATGTTCTCGACACAGCCGCGCCCTACGGCCCCTTGCCCGACAGCCCACCACAGGGCAGCCAAGCGGCCATCACCCGCTATGGCAATCACACCATCGCCGCCACGACAGACGCGGCCGCGCCCGGCTTTCTGGTGTTGAGTGAAGTTTGGTATCCGGGCTGGCGCGCAACAGTCAACGGCGACCCCGCGCCCGTTCTGCGCGTGGATGGCGCGTTGCGCGGTGTGCCCATTCCCGCGGGCCAGGCGACTGTCGAACTACGCTTTGCCCCGCGCGGCTGGCGTTGGGGTGGTTGGCTGGCGCTGATGGCCCTGCTGTGGGCGGCTGCGCTGCTCATTTTAGATGGGCGCGGCCTGCGCGGTTTAGATGGGCGCGGCCTGCGCCGTGCGCGCCCCTTTGCCACCAACAGCACAGACAGCCGATAAACATCTGTTAACATACTCAAGCCAACTGTTAACCCAACCATTAAGATCGGCTGTTATCCTACAGGGTGCTCGACCGCGGGAACTGACTGCGTTGATCGACTGTGCGAATTGCCGCCAACCACCACCGCTAGAGGCCAACTGTGTTGACGCTCACTAGAGGGCTACGGTATACTAAAGGCGCTGGACTTGTCATTTGGTGACCCATGTCGCCGCAACCTACTAGGCTCACATCAGGGCGGTATGCAGTTGGTCATCTGCGGCGTATCGCCCTTGTCGCGAGCGTCGTTGGGGGTGTCGAGGCGGCAAGGGTTGCGGCATTTTGTTGCTCTAGCGGGTAGAACTGGTGACGCGATTTGAACGCGCCGGCTCCCTGTTGCCGGCTTCTGCGCTAAGGACAAAGAATATCCGTGGCCAATACGATTGTTACCGGCAAGAGTCGATCCGCCGCTTCTGGCGCCACGCGTAAACGCTGGTTGACCGGCCGCCAGACGCGCCGCCTGCGCGAGGCGCTGCTTGCCTACGCGTTCCTCCTTCCTTCCTTTGTGATCATCGGCCTCTTTGGCCTCTTTCCCATCTTGTTCGCTGCGTTTGAAAGCACGCTGCGCGGGCTGAACAAGATTGTGGGAACCTATGACGGGCTTGGCAACTATGTCCAGGCCATTGGCTATTTAACCTACGTCCTCTTCTTTTGGTCCGCGGCCCTGCTGATCTACTTTGCCGTGCGCGGCGTGGTTGATGCGGCGCAATTGGCGCGCAGCCGCGGCGATTCGATCTGGCCCTGGGCGCTGCCTGGCGTCTTGATTGGCGCGGGGCTGGCTCTGTTTGTTAACTTCATCTTTCGCGCGCTGCCGCTGGTGCTCGACATTCCCAACCAGATGCGCGGGCGCAACAATACCGCGGCCCGTTTCCGCGAACTGCTGACCGAAACCTTGACCCTGCCGGAGCTTCAGATCGCGCTGTGGGCATCGTTGATCGTGCTGGCGCTTGGGATCGCGCTCATGTTTATGGTGGCGAGTCGCGAAGCGCGCAAGCGTCTGCCCGGCCAGATCATCCACAACTACACTGGCGGCTTTATCAGCAGCACGGTCATGCTCGCGCTGGCCGGAGTCTTTATTTGGCTGACCCTGGTTGAGATCAGCAACGCCTACGCCGAGGCAATGGAAGCAGGGGAGAGCGTCGACATCTGGACCCATATCGTGGTCATCAGCGCCGGTTTCTTGCTCCTGTTGGGCGCTTGGTATGTGTGGGATAGCGCCAGCCAAACCACTTCAACTTGGAGCATGACAGGGCGGCTGGCCGCAGGGGCCATGTTGATCGTCGGCGGGTGGCTGTTGATCGGCGAACTGCCCGCAGCCCTAGCAAGCGGCGATAGACGCTGGTGGCTCGGCGTCATCAACACCTTTTGGTATTCGCTCGGAACCATCCCCGCACAGCTTGCCTTCTCCCTCTTCCTGGCGGTTCTCCTTTTCCAAGACCTCAAAGGCAAATCACTCTTTCGCGTCATCTACTTCATTCCCTATATTGCGCCGTTTGTGGGCACAGCCGCGGTCTTTCGCATTCTCTTCTCTGGCCGCCCCACCGCGCCGATCAACAGCATGGTTCGCTTCTTCGGCGGCAGCGCGCAGCAGTGGCTGGGCGAACCGACCGGCCTTTTTCAGATGATCTTGGGTCCAAGCGTCACGCTGCCGGAGTGGGCGGCAGGGCCGAGTTTGGCGCTGATCGTCATCATGATCTATGGCGTATGGACCTTTGTCGGCTTCAACACGGTCATCTTCTTGGCCGGGCTGGGCAGCATCCCGCGCGATGTGTACGAAGCGGGCATGATCGACGGCGCGGGCCGTTGGGCGCTGTTCCGCAACGTGACGCTGCCGCTGCTCTCGCCCACGATCTATTTTCTCACGCTCTATTCGGTCATCGGCACCTTCAAAGCATTCAACCATATCTATGTCTTGCGTACCGCCGCGGCCCTGGGCACGACCGACACGGCGAGTGTCGTGATCTTCCAGACCTTCAAGGAAAACGTGCGCTACGGCTATGCATCGGCGCTGGCGATCTTGCTGTTGGTGATCATTCTGATCTTGACCGCGGTGAACAACCGTATTGCAAGCAAGCGGGTATTCTATGGCTAGCCAAATCTCCACAACAGAAGGCGCGGCGCGCAGCGGCAGCCCGCCGACCTCAATCGCCGCCGTCAACGCGCGCAGGCCATTTGCAGCCCGCGTCTCCATAGGGCGCATCTTGATCTACGCCGTGCTGGTGATCGGCGCGATTGGCGCGCTGGCCCCGTTCTTCTACACGGTCAGCGTCTCGCTGATGAACTTGACCGAAGCGACCGCGGGGCGTCTGCTGCCCAGAACCCCGCAGTGGGGCAACTACGCGCAGGCGTGGAACGGCGCGAATTTCTCGCTCTACTTCATGAACAGCGTCAAGATCACCGTCATCACGGTGGCGGGCGCGATCATCTTTTGTACGCTGGCGGCCTATGCCTTTGCCCGTATGGAATTTCCGGGTAAAGGCTTCCTCTTTGCCGCGCTGCTTTCAACGCTCATGCTGCCCGAAGCGGTGACATGGGTTCCCAATTTCATCACGGTCTCATGGCTGGGCCGCGTGGGGCCTGTGCCGTGGATCAACAACTGGCCCGCGCTCACGATTCCCTTCATGGCGAACGCGTTCGGCATCTTCTTGCTGCGTCAGTTCTTCCAACAGATCCCCGCCGAGTTGTGGGATTCGGCACAGATCGACGGCGCGGGCCATCTGCGCTATCTGTTGCGAGTCATGGTTCCGCTCTCCAAAGCGCCGATCATGACCCTGGTTCTCTTTACCTTCATCAGTTCGTGGAATGCGCTGGCCTGGCCGATTCTGGTCACCACGACCCCGACCTGGCGGCCAATCTCCTATGGGCTGCTGGCCTTTCTCGACGAAGCGGGCGCATTCTTCCATTTGCAGATGGCCGGGTCCGTGATCACCATGGCCCCCATCCTCATCCTTTATTTCTTTACCCAACGCACATTCATCGAAGGGATTGCCACCTCTGGTCTTAAGGGTTAAACCGGCCTCATAGGTTAGACCGGTCATAAGGGTAAATGCCCCCAAAGACCAGACCTGTTCAAGAAAAGACGCGTTCAAGAGTTCAGGCAACATTAGGGCCAAGCGGTTTGACGCCTGTTTGCACAAACAAACAAGCGCAAAGACGGATTATCAAAGTTCAACCTGCAACGTTCAACTCGCAAAGTTCAACGGACTAGAACAAGGAGATTTATCCTATGCAACGAAAGCCGATCTGGTTGGCGATCATGCTTTTGGGCACAGCGCTCTTCCTGGCCGCGTGTCCTGCACCGGCAGCCCCCTCTGCCGAACCCGCGGCCCCAGCAGCGGAAGACGACGCCAGCGCGCCCGCCCAAGAAGCCGCTGCCAGCGATGGAGCGTGCGCCCCGGCCCCCGATGGCGAGTTGGCCGGCGTGGACCCCAGCGGCCAGACTGTTGTCTGGTGGCACAACCACACCGGGGAACGTGAAGAGAAACTGAATGCCATTTTGGCCGAGTTCAACGAGTCCAACGAGTGCGGCATTACGGTTGAAAGCCAAAGCCAGGGCGGTTATGACGAGATCCGCGACAAGATGAACGCGAGCATCGCCGCGGGCGAAGCCCCGGCCGCGCTCATCGTCGGCTACCAGAACGACCAGGCTTTCTACCAACTGAACGATGCCTTGGTCGACCTGGACATCTTCATGACTGACCCGACCTGGGGGCTGACGGAAGAAGCGCTCAACGACTTCTATCCCGCCTTCCTTGAACAAGGCGTGCATCCCGCCTTTGGCAACCAGCGCCTGGGCTTCCCGCCCAATCGCTCGATGGAAATGCTCTACTACAACCAGACCTGGTTGGAAGAGCTAGGCTTTAGCGGCCCGCCCACCACACCGGAAGAGTTCCAGGAGATGGCCTGCGCCGCGACGGAAGCCAATGGCGACGGAACCGGCGGTTACATCCTGCGTGACGACGCGTCGGCAGTGGCTTCGTGGACCTATGCCTTTGGCGGCGACATCTTGGCCGAAGACGGCACGACCTACACCATCAACAGCCCGGCCACTGTCGAAGCCATGACCTTCCTCAAGGAACTCTACGACCAGGGCTGCGCCTACTTCTTCACCGAGGGCTACCCCAACACCGAACTGGGTGCGCGCCGCGCCATCTTCACCCAAGGCTCCAGCTCCGGCATCCCCTTCTATGAGACCGACTTCAACACCTTTGCCGAAGAGGAAGGCCGCGAGCCGGATGAGTGGGGCGTTACAGCCATCCCCCACACCACACCCGACCCGGTGCAGAATGTCTATGGCGGCGACGTGATGATCCCGGTCACCACGCCGGAACAGGAGTTGGCCGCGTGGATCTTCATCAAGTGGTTCACCGAGCCGGAGAACCAGGCCAAGTGGGTTGAGGCCAGCGGTTACTTCCCGACCCGCGCCAGCACCGCAGACTATCTCGCGGGCTATGTGGATAGCACCGAGGGCGGTAAGCAGTGGGGCCAGGCGCTTGAACTGCTGCCCTATGGCGTGTACGAACCGCAGTTGATCTCCTATGATCAGGTGCGCCGCTCGATCAGCGAAGCGTTCAACGCCATCATGCAGGGGGCCGATATCCAGGCCACGCTGGATGAGGTCAACGAGAACGCCAACATGGTGCAAGAAGAACTGATGGCCGAGATCCAATAGCCGATCCCGCCATTCAGTTCGATCATCTCGGAAGCTTCGAGCATTCGGGATGACCAAACGACTCTAATCAAAAAGCAGGGCCGCCGGTCTGTCTGGCGGCCCTGCTTTTTGATTTTGGCTATGATGGCTGTTTGAGCCTATTGAAAACGCATGACGCGGAAGCGTTCATAATGGCGCACGCTGCCGTCTTCCTGCTTTTCGCCCCAGCGTTCCTGAAAATTCTTGCGCATCTCCTCCGTGTTGCCGAACTGCGACTTGTGAGACAGAATCGCTTCAATTTTGACGTCGACGTCGTCGGTGATGTCGATCTCCACGTTGGGGTTTGGATCGCCATGGACATAGAGTTGGCTGATCTGGTGGGGCAGATAGCCTTCGTCGGCCATGTCCGGGTAAAACATGGGGTTATCCGCCGCGGGAAAGATCGCTTCCAGCGCGACCAAACCGGCGTTGCGGTGGTCCGGGTGGTTGATGTAGCTGTCGCCCACCAAATAGCGGTCGGGGTGGGGACAGATGATCAATTCCGGGCGAATGCGCCGGATCTCGCGCGTCACCCGCTCGCGCAGTTCAAACGTAGGGCGCAAGAAGCCATCCTCTTCGCCCATGAACAAGACCTGCTTGACGCCGCACAACTCCGCGGCGGCGCGCTGCTCGATCTTGCGCATGGCAATCAACTGATTGCGCGTGACCTCTGGGTTATGGTTGCCCTTGTCGCCATTGGTCAGGATCATGTAGGTCACTTCGATGCCCTGGCGCGCCATCTGGATCGCCGTCCCCGCGCAGGTGAAGTCTGGGTCGTCGGGGTGGGCCATGATGACCAAGACGCGGTGAACATTGCTCCAATCGGGTGCATTGTAGGTGGGTGATTCAGCCATGTTTTCTCCTGGTCGAGCCGTCAAGTTTGGGTTGACGGGTAAGCCGGGCGCGCGGCCCGGCGATGGATGCGGTACAAAAAAAAACCTCCGCCGAAGCAGAGGTTTTAAATGAACAAGTCGGCGAGGATTAAGCGGATTCGAGCGCCGAATAGCCGGGGCCTTCAGTGAAGAACAGGGCATTCAACTCAGCCGTGTATGCCTGATCTTCGGGTAGGTCTTCTTCGGGCAGAATCGCGTCGACCGGGCATTCAGGAACACAGGCGCCACAGTCGATGCAGGTATCAGGGTCGATGTAGTACCACGGCCATTCATCCTCGGGGAAACCGGGGACGATACATTCGACCGGGCAAACTTCTACACATGCGCCGTCGCGAATGCACAAGTCGAAAATCACATGCGTCATGGAAAGGGCCTCCTATGGCTGATGGCTGCCTAACAGCAAAAATCTTGCAAAGCGTAGGCTCTCACATCCGCACGCACCGGAGAGCTACGTCGCTTTCATCGGGCAACTCTGTGCAGGGTCCCTGTGCCGTGCGAAGGAGCGAGCTTGCGAGCCACCATCCGTCACCGCAGGATCGTCTGTTCAACATTGCACAAAGTCGCTTTGAGTCGATTGTACTTACCATTTTCGTAAATGTCAACTGAAGTACCCAAAAAGACTGCTCAATTTACTCTGGTAATCATCGAATGATTCACGCCAAACGGCTGCGGCAGCCCACTTTCAAAACAACAAGGCGCGCCCACAAATCGGCGCGCCTCACACAGAGCCTGGAGCTATTTGGTTGTCAAAACTGCGTCAAATGGCGACCAAAGCGCCGCAATCTCAACGCTTGGCAAATTTAACTTTCGGCAATCTCCGCCAGCCCGTCCGGATCCAAGATAGTGATGCGCTTGCGCCCAATCTCGATCAGCCCCTGCGATTTCAGATCGTTCAAGACCTGAGTTGCGGTTTCGCGATAGGTTCCAACGCTTTCGGCCAAATCTTGGTGGGTCAAGCCGGTGATCTCATTGGTCCCTTGCTCGTCGGACAGGCGCAGCAGCAGGCTCGCCAATCGCGCAGGGATGCCCTTGAACGCCATGTTCTCAAGCCGCTCTTCGGCCTCGCGCAGCCGCTTGCCCGTGCTTTCCAGGATGCGCAGCGCCACTTGCGGCTTGTTCAAAATCAGCCGCTCCAGATCCGTGCGGCTCATGACGCAGATGAGACAGTCGTCGATGGCCTCGGCAAAGGTATTGTGCATCTTGGTTCCCAAGAGCGCCATCTCGCCAAAAAGCGTATGCGGTCCCAGCGTCGTAATCACCAGCTTCTTGCCTTCGGGGCTGATGCGATAGAGTTGGACGCGCCCTTCTTTCAAGATAAAGAGCACCTCGCCGGGTTCTTCGGGTCGGTAAAAGACACGCCCGCGCGGCACATGGCTCATGGTGGTGATGCGGTTCAGTTCCTCCATCTCGCGCGGGGACAGATCTTGAAAGACCGACAGTTCCGAAAGATAACGCATCTTCTCGGCTGGTTGAGCAACGTTGTTTTTTGGTTCGGCTTTCGTCGTCAAGATAGACTCCTTACCCCGCCTGAGCGGGTGCGCCAAAGGCTTCGCGCACTTTGGTAATGGAAGGGTTACCCAAAGACCAAACTCGCCCGTTGAGCAAGTAGGTCGGCGTGGCAAAGACGCTTTCGGGCACAGCTTCCGTCGTTTGGTTAATATCCACCACTTGCACATCGACCTGGGGGTAGGCCCGGCGAATCTCATCGGCTACTTCTAACGCATATTGGCAGATTTCACAATGCGTCGCGATATAAATCGCCAAATGCTGCGCGGGTGGATGGGCTGCAGTGGAAGACGCACGGGTGGAAGACGCACGCGGCGACTCTGCATTGTCCACTTGCCTGGCCCCTTTCTGGTTCTCCTGCCTGACATGACCTGAGTCAATTATAATGGCGCAGGGGCAAAAATCAATAGAGCGTGTCTGTGCTTCGATAGACATTTGAGATTGATTGTTGGGCACAAATTGCCTGCCGCGCACAGCCAAGCACGCCGGTTCACAAGAGGGATTGGAGGCCCCCGTTATCCTTGCTACAATGGTGCTATGTCGCCATTCATGCGCCGTCGCCGCTTCTTTTCCAGAGCAGTCCCCCCCACCGGCTTGCCTCCCCGCCGCAGACGGCTCGATCCGTCGCAGCAGCGGGTCTATGTGACGCGCAATCGCACCGCCGAGATCATCACCATTAGCATTTTGGTCGCGGGCTTTCTGCTGCTCGGTCTGGGCGTCATGCTGTGGGCGATCCAGACTCAGACCATTGCCTTGGGGCCGACGCCAACGCCAACCGCGACCGCACAGATTATGGCGACCGCTACAGCCGATTTCCGTGCCACACGCGTCGTGGAAGACTTCCTAACGCAGCAAGCGCGCCAGGTGGACCAATCGGGCACGCCGCTGCCCACCATCCACATCACAACGGAGCCGGATATCTACTTGCCTGCTTTGCCGCAGCGGGGCCTCTCTGATCCAGAAGAGGACGACGCAGAAAATAACATAGATGGTGCAGAAGACAGCGCAGAGGACGGTGCAGGGGACGCAGAGAACGACCTATATGTTCCAGTGCCCGGCGGCTCCGGCCCAGATGTGACCGGCACGCCCGCAGCAGCGGAAGAGACGCAAAACGCAATCCGGCTGCCGATCTTGGCTTCGGAACCCTTGGCAACGCCCACCGCAGCCGCCGCGCAGCCCGCGGAAGCCACCGACACCCCTACGCCCGCGGACGCCATCCCGGTAGAACCGGCTGTTCCGACAGCGGAGCCGCCCACAGAGACACCTACCGAGACGCCCACAGCCACGGTCGAGCCGCCGACAGCCACACCGACCTTGCCGCTGCCCACCCCATCGCCCACGCTGCAGGCGACGCCGTCGCCGCCGCCCGATGCCACCCAACCTGTGGTCGTCGGTTCGCTGCGCGGCTATGTGCGCGATCAAGATACAGACGTCTACATCGGCCCCAGCATTCTCTACACCCAGACCGGCACGCTAGCCGCTAACGCCGAGGTGCGCATGTTGGGCCGCACGCCCAGCGGCGAATGGGTCTATGTCTGCTGCATCAACAACAACGAACCGGCCTGGGTGCGCCATGCCTATGTCAAGCCGCGCGACAACCCCCTGCCGCCCGCGGTGCCCACAGAGACCAATCCCAATGATATCCGCTTCTTAACGGTGCAGCCCGCGCCATCGGGACTGGTTCACCTGCCCTCGCCCACCCCGCCGCCGGAAGGCAGTTTTCCCATGCTGCGCTATGACCGCGCGGCCACGGGGCTGCTGCCTGCCTTGCCCACCTATCCGCTGCAACTGGCTTGGCCGGGCACATCGCAAGCGGGCCAGCCCTTTGTCTCCCCGGCCATCGTCGGCAGTGAAGGCGTCGTGGCGGGCAGCGCCGACAATCACCTCTACAGCTTTGACCGGGTGAACGGCAACCAGCGTTGGCGCTACAATGTGGGCCAGCCCATCCGCATGGCCCCGTTGATCTACGACAACGAGATCTTCGTCGCCGACGAAAGCGGCAATGTCTTTGCCTTTGAAGATCACGGCAACCAGGCCGCTGTGATCTGGAGCAGCAACTATGGACGGCCCGCGATCACCAGCTTCAATGTCTACAGCGAGACGCTCTTCCTCGGCGTGGGCCAGGGAACCGAGCATACCTTGCTGGCGATTGATCGCGACAACGGCACCGTGCTGCGCCAGCGCGACTACACTGGCCCCGGTCTGCGCTATCCGGTGGTAGGCGATCAACTGGTCTATGCGGCTGACAGCACCCTGGTGGCGCTCGACGTGTTCCGCTTTGACCCAATTTGGGAGCGGGGCGACATCACCCAAGCCGAGTTGGTCAACTTCCAGACCGCGCCGGTCTACGGTTCGCCGGGCGTGCGCGCCCAGGCCGAACTCTACATTGTGGACGGCAACAACCGCGTCTGGTGTCTCGACGCCAATACAGGCGATACGATCTGGAGCTTTGACAACGGCGAGGCCGCGACCAGCCTGGCGCTCACCCCGCGCTCGCTGATCGTCGCGGGCAACGGCTACATCAAGGCCATCGCGCGCGATGACACGACTGAACGCTGGCGCGCGCCCATGGTCGGGACAGTGCTGGGCGGGCCGCTGACCGATGGGGATCAGGTGCTCGTCGTGACCCAGGGCGGCAACATCCAATTCTTCGACGCGGACACAGGCGACACGCGCAGCAGCGCGATCCCGGCCCCTGCGGGCGGCGCGGCCGCGGTCGGGGGCCAGTGGCTCTACATCCCCGGCGCGGACAGCCAGTTCTATGCCGCGCGCGGGAGCGGCCCATGATCACCTTTGCGCCGGGTGCTGCGCCCTTGCCCGCCCACAACCCCACGCCTACACTTGTGTGATATGCCCATGACCGAACCTCATCTGCACGACCGTTCCGACGCCACGCGCCGCCCCGGTTGGGATGCGCTGCTCTTGGCGCTGCTCACCGTGGCAACGCTTCAGATCAACGGCTTCGGCCAAGCGTCCGCCCTGCCCACGCGCGTGGCCGACGTGATGCGCCATCCGTGGCTGGGCGGGCTGCTGCCGCCCGCGGGGCTGGCCGCAATGGGCGAGATCGGCCCCGTCCCCGGCGATCCCATTGGCCTGCTGCTCAACGCGCTCACATTAGGCGGGCTGCTTGTCTACCTAGTGGCCGACCTGCTGCCGCCGCGGCCTGTGGGGCTGCGCCTCAAGTGGGCGGCGCTGATCGCCATCTTGATCACCGCGCTCTTTCTGCCCACAGTCAAGTTAATTTTACTGCGCGACCAGAGCGGACCGGCCAGCTACACCCACGACGGCGGCGTCATCCAGACCGAAGCCACCATTGCGTTCTTTCTCGACGGGCGCAACCCCTATGTGGAAGATTATGTGGATACGCCCATGGCCGAATGGGGCTTCAGCGAGTTTCGCACCGCGCTCTATCACTACCCTTATCTGCCGTGGACCTTTGTCTTTAGCGCGCCCTTCTACCTGTTGGGCCAGTGGGTAGGCTTCTATGATCAGCGGCTCGTCTACCTGGGGCTGATGGCTGTGGCGTTGGCGCTGGCCGCGTGGCTGGCGTCCACCGCGCGGCGGCGGCTGGCGCTGGTGGCTGTGCTGGCGCTCAACCCGGTCATGAATCTCGACTTGACCTTTGGGCAGAACGATGTCTTTGTCCTATCTTGGCTGATCTTCAGCCTGGCCGCGTGGCAGGCATGGCGGCTGCGCGCCAGCCGGGGCTGGCTGGTGGCTTCGGCGATCTGCTTTGGCCTTGCCTGCGCGTCCAAGCCAACGGCCTGGTTCTTTGCGCCCTTTTACGCGCTGCTGCTCGTCGCGGATCGCCAAGCCGCGCCCCAAACCTGGGCGGACGCGGGGGGGCTGCTGCGCGCAGCGGTTGGCCGCGGCTGGCCTGCATTGGCGGCCTTCGCGCTCATGGTTGGGCCTTATCTGATTTGGGATCCAGTGGCTTTTTATGACGATGTGTGGCGCTGGAGCACAGGGCGCGGCGAAACCGGCTATCAGATTTGGGGATGGGGGGCAAGCAACTTTGTCTTGGCCTTGGGCTGGGTCGAGGATCGTTTTGACCAATGGCCCTTTCTCATTGTGCAAGCCGCGCTCACGCTGCCTATATTGACCTGGCTCATGCGCCGCCAATGGCGTGCCAACACGCTGGCAAATGCCTGTTGGCATGGCGGCTTGCTGCTCCTGGTCTTTTTCTATGGCAGCCGCTTCTTAAATGAGAATTATCTGGGCTACATCTTGGCGCTGCTGGCAATCGGCCAGTTGACGCTGCCGCCGCAGGGGGCACAGGATGGGCCGGGCGCGCAACAAACCGCTTAAGCCTCACCCTCCGGCGGGCCGGAACTCTCCGGCGTGATCAGGAACTCAAAGATGCGCATGAATTCCTCTTCATGTTTCTCCACGCTGGCATCGCTGTCCTTGGCCGCAATCTGCACCAAAGCCGAGAGGGCCGCGGAGAGCGCAACGACGCTGGGCAGCGGGCCGCTGATGTCGGTCGGGGCAAACATGACTTGATCAGACATGCGATTGACCGGGCTGTCGAGCGCGCCGACCACGCCCAACGTGGCACAGCCGCGCGTGCGCGCATAAGCCAGCG
>CAZZNG010000023.1:0-33587 GCA_964655505.1 uncultured Litorilinea sp.
AACTTCGCCAATAGCCTGCTTAACTTAATTTCTTGTGGAGAGGTCGCATAGTCCGGCCTAGTGCGCTCGTCTCGAAAACGAGTAGGGTTCACGCCCTCGAGGGTTCAAATCCCTCCCTCTCCGCCACCTTTATAAGTCCGGCTGTCTTTGGCAGCCGGACTTTTGTTTTGCGCCCCATTCTCTCCAATTTCTAAGCAGACTTTAATCTATTCCGCCGCGCGCAAACGCTATGCTAACGCTTCTGCGCGACCATAAACCAGTGGTACACACCGCCACGCGCACCGGCTTACAATCCAATAGCGCAAGTTGGCTCGCGTTCCGCCTTTGGTTACAATCAATGGTTGGTTTGCGCATGGTGTCAGGGCACGACCTACCCACTGCCCCTGCGTAGGCGCAACGCGTGAGCCAACAAGAAAGGAATAGCGATGATCGAAGCAAATAACCTCACCAAACGTTATGGCACGGTCAAAGCCTTGCGCGGCGTCTCGTTCACAATCAAAGCAGGCGAGATTGTCGGCCTGTTGGGTCCGAACGGCGCAGGCAAAACGACCACCATCAAGATCCTCACCGGCTACCTACAGCCGGACGAGGGCGAAGTCACCATTGACGGGATCGACGTCCTGCGCGACACTCGGGCCGCGCAGCAGCGCCTCGGCTACCTACCCGAAAGCGCCCCGCTCTATCCCGAGTTAACTGTCCAGCGTTACCTGCAGATGATGGCCGACCTGCGCGAAATTCCCGCCGCAGAACAAGTCGAGCATATCTCCGACGCGGTCTATGCCACCAACTTGACCAATCACCTCAACCGGCCCATCGGCGAGTTGAGTAAAGGCTACCGCCAGCGCGTCGGCTTGGCCCAGGCGATCCTCCATCGCCCCAAGCTGCTTATCCTCGACGAGCCGACCATCGGCCTCGACCCGACCCAAATTGTAGACATCCGCCACCTGATCAAACGGCTGGCGCGCCACAGCACCATCCTCTTTTCAACCCATATCCTGTCCGAGGTCGAAGCCGTGTGCGACCGGGTGATCATGGTGCTAAACGGCGAAATCAAAGCCGATGCGCGCATCGACGAACTGGCCTCCACTGCCAACGCAGTCCTCGTCCTCCAAGAGCCGGTCACAGGGCTGGAGAAAACAATCGGCACGTTGCAAGGCGTGCACGGCATCGAGCCGCTGCGCTCCATCGACGGCTACCCCGGCTATCGCATCCTTGGCGAACAATCCGTGGATCTCTGCCCTGCCCTCTATGGGATGGCGCGCGAGCACAACTGGCCCGTGCGCGAACTCCGGCGTGATGTCAAGACGCTCGAAAGCGTGTTCAACAATCTGGTCACGTCCGCCTAAGCTGCTCCGGCGGATGTTTGGAGAGATGTAACGTGAAACAGATCCTTGCAATTGCACGCAAAGAATTAAACGGTTACTTCGGCTCGCCCATGGCGCTGATCTTCATCGGCGTCTTCTTGGTCGCCGCCCATTTCACCTTCTTCTGGGTGGACACCTTCTTTGCCCGCGGCGTCGCCGACGTGCGGCCTCTCTTCCGTTGGATGCCGCTCTTGTTGGTCTTTCTCGTCGCCGCGCTCACCATGCGCCAATGGAGCGCGGAAGCCCAATCGGGCACGCTTGAGATCCTGCTCACCCTGCCCATTCGCACATGGCAGTTGGTTCTGGGCAAATTCCTGGCCGTATTGGCCCTCGTCGCCGTGGCGCTGGCGCTGACCTTCTCCCTGCCGGTCACCGTCGCCATGCTCGGCAACCTGGATTGGGGGCCGGTCATCGGCGGCTACCTCGCCGCTTTGCTCATGGCCGCGGCCTATGCTGCGCTGGGGCTTTTCATCTCCTCGCGCACCCGCAACGAGATCGTCGCGCTGATCCTCACAGTCGTAGCGGGCGGGCTGTTCTACTTTATCGGCACGCGCAGCATCACCGAATTCACCGGCGAAAGCGTCAGCAACCTGCTGCGTGCCCTCTCTACCGGCAGCCGCTTCGAGAGCATCGAACGCGGCGTGATCGACCTGCGCGACCTGGTCTATTACCTGTCGCTCACGCTGCTCTTCCTTGGCCTCAACATGCTCTCGCTCGACAGCCTGCGCTGGAGCCACGGCAGCAACACCGCGGCCCATCGCTTCAACGCGCGCACAGCCATGAGCCTGATCGCGCTCAACTTGATCCTGCTCAACGTCTGGCTCTATCCCTTTGCCCGCGCGCGCCTCGACTTGACCGAGGACCAGCAGTATACACTCTCCGCCACAACGCGCGACTTGCTCAATTCACTGCAAGAGCCGCTGCTGCTGCGCGCTTACTTCAGCGAACGCACCCATCCGCTGCTTGCCCCCCTGGTCCCGCGCATTGTCGACATGCTGCGTGAATATGAAATTGCGGGCCACGGGCAAGTTGTTGTCGAGGTCATCGATCCGGCGGAAAATCCCGACATGGAGGTCGAAGCCAACCAGACCTACGGCATCCGACCCACTCCTTTCCAGATCGCGGGCCGCTATGAAGCCTCCGTGGTCAACGCCTACTTTGATATCCTCGTGCGCTATGGCGACCAAAACCAGGTCATCAACTTCCAAGACCTGATCGAAATCGAAGGCTACCGCGACGGCCAAGTCGACGTGCGCCTGCGCAACTTGGAATATGACCTGACCGGGGCCATCAAGCGCACCGTATACGGCTTCCAAGACATCGACTCCATCCTGGCCGCGCTGCCCGCGCCCGCCAAGCTCACGCTCATCACCACACCCGACACGCTGCCGCCCGACCTGGCGGAAGTTCCCGCGACCATTGAAGAAGTCGCCAGCGAGATTGCCAACGGCAGCAACGGCCAATTCACCTTTGAAACGCTGAACCCCGACGACGCCGACGCGCGCTACAACCGCGATGCCCTGCTCGACGGCTTCTACATCCAACCCTACGCGGCCTCGCTCTTCTCGCCCGATACCTACTACCTGCACATGCTGCTTGAAGTAGGCGACGAAAGCGCAGTGGTCTACCCATCCGGCACGCTCACACAGGCCGACATTCGCCAGAGCATCGAATCGGGCTTGAAACGCTTCTCGTCCGGCTTCCTGCAAGTGGTGGGCCTATGGCGGCCAACACCCCAAGTCGACCCGACCATGGCCCAGTTCGGCCAAAATCAACTGCCGCCCTTCTCCACCTACGACATGCTCTTCAGCCAGTTGAGTCAGGACTACGAAGTGCAGCCGGTTGACCTAAGCAACGGCCAAGTGCCCCCGTCGATTGATGTATTGGTCGTTGTTGCACCGCAGCAGATGAGCGACATACAGCGCTACGCCATCGACCAATTCTTAATGCGGGGCGGCGCGCTGATCGTCGCGGGCAACAACTACCGCGTCACAGCCGATCCCTTTACCGGCATGCTCGCCTTGCAGCCCATTGAAGAGGGCTTGCAAGAGATGCTTGCCCATTACGGCGTAACGGTCGAAGACACGCTGGTCATGGACCCGCAAAATGAGTCCTTCCCCATTGCCGTGAACCGCAACATCGGGCAGATGGTGGTGCAAGAGATCCAGCCCATCAACTACCCCTACTTCGTCGATATCCGCGCCGGTGGCATGGCGACCGACAGCCCGATCCTTGCCAGCCTGCCCGCGGTCACCCTCAATTGGGTCTCGCCGGTGCGGTTGGATGAGGCCGCCAACGCCGAGCGCGACACAGCCACGCTGCTCACCTCCACCCCCTCTGCCTGGCTGCGCGACAGCCTCGACATCCAGCCCAATCCGGCTGAATACCCTGAATATGGCTTCCCCATCGGCGAAGAACAGGGCGCACAGCCGCTGGCTGTCTCGGTGATTGGCTCGTTCGATAGCTTCTTTGCCGACAAAGAGTCGCCCCTGGCCGAACTTGATCCAACCGCCCAGGCAATGCAGGGCGAAGTGGCCGAGCGCGGCACCATCGTGAAGTCGCCGGACACCGCGCGCCTTGTCGTCATCGGCAGTAGCGCCTTCCTGAACGACACAGTCTTTAACCTGTCGGCCCAACTGTCGGCAGACCGCTACTTGAACAACCTGCGCTTGATCCAGAACACCGTCGATTGGTCGGTCGAAGATCTCGACCTGCTGGCGATCCGCTCGCGTGGGACCGCAACCCGCGTACTGCAACCCCTCAGCCAAGATGAACAAAGCATGTGGGAGTTCGCCAACTACGGTTTTGCCATCCTTGCGCTCATTCTCATCGGCCTCTGGTGGGCGTCCAAGCGCCGCACCGAAAAGCCCATGCAGTTGAGCGGCAGCAGCTTTGACAAGACCGAACAGGAGGTTTCCCTTGAGCGACCATAACACTGTCCAAAACCCGCAGCCCAGCGCGCCCGCGCGTATGAAGTTGGCGCGCCATAACATCCTCTTAGCAGCCGTTCTGCTCGTCCAACTCGGCCTGGCCGCCTTCGTCTTTTGGCCCAGCACCGGCAGCGCCGCCACCGGCGAACCGCTGCTCCGCGACCTGACCCTGGACGACGTGACAGCCATGACCATCACCGATAACAATGATCGGTCTGTGCGCGTCGAGCGTGGTGATGAGGGCTGGGTGCTGGCCGACAGCGAGGGCTTTCCGGCCAAAAGCCAGGAGATCACAACCACCCTCACCTCCCTGCTCGACATCAACAGGGATCGCCTAGTGACGCGCACAGAAGCCAGCCACAGCCGCTTGCAGGTTGCCGATAACAACTTCATGCGCCGGATCGACCTAGAGACCACAGATGGAGATCTCACCCTCTATCTCGGCTCTTCATCCGGCGCGTCTGCGACCCATGTGCGCCTGGCCGGTGAGGATGCCGCCTACTTGACCAACCAAGTCACCTCCTGGCAACTCGATACGCTGACCTCCAACTGGATCAACACCGGCTATTTCAACATCAGCAAGGACGACATCACCGCCATGATGTTGGAAAACGCCAATGGACGCTTTGAATTTGTCAAAGTCGACGACGAATGGACCCTGGCCGACGCCACTGAGGATGAAAACGTCGCCTCGGCCAATATCAACACGATCCTGAACCGGGTTGCCTCGATCAACATGACCCGGCCCCTTGGCAAGAGCGAAGACCCTGCCTATGGCATGGATGATCCCTCGGCGGTGATCACCATTCAAGTCGATGGCGAAGACGGCCCCCAAACCTATACGCTCACCCAAGGCCCGCTGCGCGAGGACGACAACCTGTACCCCCTCAAGTCATCCGAGTCGCCCTACTACGTGCTCATCGCCAAATACATAGGCGACGAACTTGCCAACAAACAGCGACAAGACTTCATGATCGCAGAGAGCGCTGCAGAAGACGAAGATGAAGCCTCCGACGCTGAAACAGCCGACGACACAGCAGCCGACGACACAGCAGCCGACGACGCGGCAGCCGACGACACAGCAGCCGACGACGCGGCAACAGAGGATACAGCGGCAGAGGATACAACAGCAGAGGATACGCCAGACGATACAGCGGCAGACGGAGCCTCCACCACTGAGGACGACACAGAAAACGACACAGAGGCAGCCGATGCAAGCGCGGAAGAGAGTACCCCCGCGGCAGAGAGCGTAGACGAAGACAGCGGTGATGCAGTTGGCGGTGATGCAGACACCGAAGAATCAACTGCGACACCCGCCACGCCGGAACCAACCGCCGAGACAACACCAGCCGAGTAGGTAGGCTCATCCATACACCACACCAAGCAAGGGCGAGGTCGTGAACTAGGCGGCCTCGCCCTTGCCCTTTGCTTGCCCCAGCCATTCCGCCGCATCGCCAACCGTCCCAGCCTGCAACTTGCGCGGGCCTCGCTCACCGGGCATAATCCGCCAAACAATCCCTGACCATTCATCGAGGAGCCGTCATGATCCTACTGGGCATTATCCTGAGCGCGGCCGCATCTATCCTCCCTGCCCTCCTCTATATGATCATCATCTACTGGGCAGACCGTTACGAGCGCGAACCAAAGCTGCTGGCCGCGGCGACCTTCCTCTGGGGCGCAATCCCAGCCATCATCATCAGCCTCATCGCCGAAATTGCGCTTGGCTCTCCCTTTGTCGATGCGCCCGGCTCGTTGGCCGAACAACTCGTCGCCGGCGGCATCATCGCGCCGATAGTCGAAGAGCTTGTTAAAGGCATGGCGCTGTTGGGCATCTTCTATTTTCGCCGCCAAGAGTTTGATGGCGTGCTAGACGGCATCGTCTATGGCGCGCTCGTCGGCTTTGGCTTCGCCATGACCGAGAACTTCCTTTACTTCATCGGCGCGTTCCTAGAAACCGGCCTCGGCGAACTCAGCATCCTCATCTTCCTGCGTGCCATCGTCTTTGGCCTCAATCACGCCCTCTACACGGGCCTCATTGGCCTTGGCCTTGGCCTCTCGCGCAACACGCGCAGCCGCCGCGCCCGCTTCATCTGGATTACCACCGGCTTCATCGCGGCCATTCTCATCCATGCGCTGCACAACCTCAGCGCCGGATTGGTCGAAGTCAACGCGGCAGCCTTCCTCATCAACTTGCTGATCGCAGGCGGGGGCCTCGGCCTCACCCTGCTCACCATCGGCCTGGCCTGGCAGCATGAGCGCGCCGTTCTCCTGGCCGAACTCACCCCCGAAGTAGGCCACCTATTGAGCCAAGAAGAACTGCACAGGCTGACCGATCACTGGCGCAGACCGCGCACCAAATCCGCGCGCCAACGCAGCCAGCGCTTGGTGGAATACGCCTTCCGCAAACGCCGTCTGCGGCACTTGGGACCAGCGCACGAGCCGGAACTGCTCACCGAGCTAACAACGCTGCGCACCCAACTGCTGGCCGATCAACCCGCCGCGACCGCCTGATTCGCCCCCCGCTCGACAAAAAAACGGGGGAGGTTTCAGACCTCCCCCGCATGGGTCACATCAATGCAGTTGTTCCGGTACAGCGTAGCAGCATCGCCGCGCATCCGCTAACCTGCCAATGCCCGCGCCTGTTCGATGATCTCGTTGCGCATGACCCGCTCTTCCGGCCAGCCGATAATCTCGGCCACCTGCGCCGGTGTCATGGCTGCAAGCTGGGCAAATGTCTGCACACCCGCCCCCTTCAGCCTTCGCTCAAAGACTGGCCCAATGCCCTTGATGCGCGTGAAGTCATCTTCCCGCGCGCGCGCCTGCGCCGCGTTGATCTCCTGTGCCGTCACATAATCATCCGGCTCGTCAATATCCAGATCCGCAATGCCCATATCACCCGGCGCGGCCGCGGGCTTGTCCGCCGCTGCTTGCGCTTGAGCCTCCTCCTCTGCCTGCTGCTGGCGCTCTTGAGTCAGGTTCACCTCTTGCGCCGTCACATAGTCCACTGGCCGGTCCACGTCCGTCTCGACAAAGTCACTGCCTCCTGGCCCAGCCGCCCGCGCACCAGGAGCATCCGGTTGCTCTGGCCCGCGGCTGCCGCCCCCTGTACCACCCGTTGAACCGCCCCCCGCAGGGCCACTGCCCGCCGGACCACCGGCAGGAGATCCCCCCGTTGGAGCGCCGTCAGTGGGCGCGCTGCCCGTTGAACCGCCACGCTGCCGGTTCAACCACGGCACCACGAGCGCGCCAGCACCAAACGATGCGACGCCGAGCGTAAAGAGGAAGCCGAGCAGCCGGAAACACCCGCCAAAGGCCCAAAGCAAACTGGCGATGCCGGTCAGCACGACAGCACCCACTGCCACAGTCAATGCAGGCTGCACCGACTGCTTCAGATAGCCCACCACGCGCTCACCCACCATCTGCGAGGCCACTGCCCAACCGACCACGTTGACAGCCAGCAAGACCAACATCGGCACCAACGCAATTGGCAGCAGACAAATCGTCACAGCTAAAACGCCGGACAAGAAAAGCAAGATCAAGTTGCCAAACAGGCCCACGACAAAACTCAACGCCGTATCCGTGCGTAACGTCTCTCGCGCGCGGCTGATCAGTTCTGGGCGTACCGCCTGCAAAACCCCGACGATCAGAGCCACCAGCGCCGTCATCAAGATCGCGCCCAACAGGCGCAAAAACAGACGTATCAACGCGCCAAAGAAGCCGCCACGGTTGCGCTCGGCTCGGAAACCCATGTCGTCGCGATCAAAATCACGCTCTGGCCCACCCGGAAAGCGGAAGCTTGGCCCTTGCACCACATTGCCGTCGATGCGCGCGCCCTCGCTCCGCCGGATGCGACCGCTCACCGCGCTCACACCCCCTTCCACATGCGAACCGCCGCTCAAGTCAATGTCTCCGCGCATGGCCGAGACATCGCCGCCAATGTGACCGCCCTCAATATCGATGTCGCCGCTGTATGCAGTCACGTCCCCTTCAACGCTGCCGCCGCCTTGAATGGTAATGTCACCGTTAAACACGACGAGGCTGCCGGCAATCACGCCGCCACCCTGGACCGTCGCATCCCCGTTGTAGACAAACACCGATTCCCCAATGCGTTGGCCCCCCTCAACGACAAAGTCACCGCTAAAAATCTGTCGCGGGCCAGGTGATTGCGCGGCCGGACTCGCCGGGAGTGCCGGTGCAGCGGGCGCGGCCGGGGCTTCCTGCGCCAGCACCGGCGCAAAGACGACCAGCGTCGACAGCGCGGTCACCAACAGCACGGCCAAAAGCCATCGCGCGTGACGGTTCAGACTGCTCATAAACTCACCTCTGTTGTGTTGCCGAATCGTGATCTTACCCAACTGCAACGCTACCATTCGATGCTAGGTTCGCAGCAGCTTTAATTTGCTTGCTACAATTGATTGCTACCGGAGTGATTGCTATCAAAGGCGACTTACTGGACGCTCAAAGTCGGCTCGCGCAGCGACCGGCGCAGGCAAACAATCCACGCGCCCAAAATCGCCGCGGCCATCACCACATAGCCGCCGGCCAACAGGCGTGCCTGCGGCGATGCGATGAGTTCACCGCCCGTTTCGACAATCGTCTCGCCGAAATGGACGATCGCGCTCCACCACAGCGCCACCTGCTGAACCAGGCCACCCATCATCACAGCCTGGTTGCTCCACACAAACGCGCCGAGCACCACCATGCCAACCAGCGCGCTGCCCCACAACGCCGCCGCTGCCAGCCCGAAAACAACCCCGGTGCGCAGCCGCTGCTGCCGTTCCCATTGGGCCAAGCGCAGGTTGAACGACTCGCCAAAGGTAGACGGCGGCTCCAGGACCGGCGCGGCGCTCAGATCAGCGTCCAGCGCCTGCCACACCTGCCACATCTCCGCTGACTCCGCATCTGCCGCCAGCAGTTCCTGCATACGCGCTTCCTCTTGGGGCGTCAATTCCCCATCCAGCGCCAGCGACATCAGCCACGCCAGTTCCTCGCCCGCCTCGATATCCTCAGGCAGTTCGACTACCGCTTGCTGTTCAAAAACATCCTGCATCATGTCTACTCTCTTCTTTCAACGCCCCACCGGCCTAGCTATACACCCAAAACCCCGCATCGCCGCACCATCTCAACCAGCCGGCCCCAAAAGCGCCTGGATGGATAGACGGAGCGTTGCATGGCGTTCACGCCGTTCGGTCGTTTTCGTTTTCTCACTGCGGCTTGTCTCGCTCGGCGGTGTGGGCGCAGCCTCGCGCTCCATATAGAGCTTGGCAATCTGCTGGCGGGCACGAAACAGCCGGCTCTTTACCGCGGCCACACTCAACTCTAGTGACGCCGCAATCTCTTCATAGCTATAATCTTCCCAATAGCGCAAGATCAGCGGCATACGGTACTCCGGCTCCAACTGATCCAACAGTTGCTGCACTTCGGCGCTGTGCTCGCCGGCCAAAGCCGTACCCTCCGGCTGGGGCGTATCAGCCTGCATGTGCTGCATCACCGGATTGTCGTCAATCGACACCCAGGTCACGCGCCGCTTGCGCAGCCGGTCGATGCAGTGATGATTCGCAATCGAAAACAGCCACGTACTAAACTTGTGTGCCGGATTATACTTGTCCAAACTGGCATAGGCACGCAGAAATGTCTCCTGCGCCGCGTCCTCTGCCTCTTGCGGGTTGCCAAGCATCCGGTATGTCAAATTGAAGACGGGTCGCTGGTAGGCTTCAACAAGCTTTGCGAACGCCTGTTGATCGCCGCGCCGGGCTTGCTCTACCCAGACCAGTTCTTGCTCATTCATAAGGTACTATCTCGCTCTGCGTTGTGCTCCCGAATCATCGGCAGCAAGATGACCCACTAAGGACCACTACGCAGCAAATCCCCCAGGGTTTCAAAAATCAAGCAAAACCCACAAAACCATCTGTCCAAGCCTCATCTGTCCACGCCTCATCTGTCCACGCCTATTGTAAAGGCCCAAGCGCCATTACCCAAGCCGCATTTATATAGAGAAAAGAATTTTTTGTTCCTGCTCCAGACTCTCGTTTATAATAGGAGGATGGTGGGGGCGGAGGTTGCTTCGCCCCCATATTCACGCCTAGTACGTATACATGTGAAGGACCAATCCAATGCGACTCACCTACCCTTTCTCCGCCATTGTGGGACAAACACGCATGAAGCGCGCGCTGATTCTCAACGCGATCAACCCGCAAATTGGTGGTGTATTGATTCGCGGTGAACGGGGAACGGCCAAGTCTACTGCCGCGCGTGCCCTGGCGGCGTTGCTACCTAATCTTGAGGTAGTGCAGGGATGTCGCTTCGGCTGTGACCCTAACCGCCCCGATCTCTACTGCGACGAATGCCGTGAACGCCTGGCCGGAAATGGCCGGCTACCTGCGGAGGTGCGCGTCACCCCCTTTGTCGATCTGCCCGTCAGCGCCACGGAAGACCGTGTCGTCGGCACGCTCGACATCGAAAAGGCCATCCAGCGCGGCGAACGCCATTTTGAACCTGGCGTGCTGGCCGCGGCCAACCGCGGTGTGCTCTACGTGGACGAAGTCAACTTGCTTGACGACCATGTGGTCGACCTGCTGCTAGACAGCGCGGCCATGGGCGTCAACGTGGTCGAGCGCGAAGGCATCAGCTTCCAGCACCCGGCCCGCTTCGTCCTGGTCGGCTCCATGAACCCCGAAGAAGGCGACCTGCGCCCGCAGTTGCTCGACCGCTTCGCCCATGCCGTTGACGTGGTCGGCCTGACCGACGCCCAGGACCGCGTGGAAATCTTGCGCCGCCGCATCTATTTTGAACAAGACCCGGACGGCTTCATCGCTGCCTATGATGACGCCGAACAAGAGATGAGCGAGCGCATCGTCCAGGCGCGCGCGGCCTATGAACTGGTCAAATATACCGATAAAGACCTCTACACCATCGCCGCGCTCACGTCGAGCTTCAAGGTAGACGGTCACCGCGCCGACATCGTCATCCTGCGCACCGCACGCGCCAACGCAGCCTTCGAAGGGCGCTTCGAGATCAACGATCACGATATCCTCGTGGCCGCAGAACTGGCCCTGCCCCACCGCATGAAGAAGCAGCCCTTCCAAGAGGCTGTGCTCAACGCAGAGCAGTTGCAGGCCAACATGCGCCAAGCCCGCGCCGAGGCAGAACAAGCATCGGACAACGAGCAGGAATCGCTCGAAGCCCAAGGGGCAGCCACCGCAGACTCAAAAAAAGTCTAGAGGGCGATGAAGCGGACGAAGGGGAGTCGGCAGAAGGTGGCGAGGGCGGCGTGTCGCAGCCCGATGCGTCTCCCCAACAGAGTTCATCGCCCGGAGATAACAAAGGCTCGCGCAAGCAGGTCGATGTGGGTGAAATGTTCGAGGCCAAACGCCTGGACACCCCGCTCGACAAAATGACGCGCGAGCGCGCAGGCAAACGTTCCTACACGCGCACCGAACGCAAACGCGGCCGCTATATCAAAGCGCGTCCGGCCAATAACCGAACCGATGACATCGCCTTTGACGCAACCTTGCGCGCGGCCGCGCCCTACCAAAGCAAGCGCAAAAGCGACGAGCCGGACAATCACATGGCGCTGCATCTCAAGCGCAGCGACCTCCAACGCAAAGTGCGCGTGCGCCGCACCGGCAACTTGATTCTATTCGTCGTCGATGCCAGTTGGTCCATGGCCGCCAGCGAACGCATGGAGGCAACCAAAGGCGCGATCTTCAGCCTCTTGGTCGATGCCTACCAGCGTCGCGACCAGGTCGGCCTCGTCGTATTCCAGCGCGACAAAGCGCGCCTGGTGCTTCCGCCTACGAGCAGCGTTGAACTGGCACAAAAAGCCCTGCGCGATCTGCCCGTCGGCGGCAAAACACCGTTGAGCAATGGCCTGTTCCTGGCCTGGCAAGTCATTGAAAACGCGCGGCGACGTGATACAGAAATCCGCCCGTTGATGATCTTGCTCACCGATGGCGCGGGCAATGTGAGCATGACCGGCATGCCCGCCCAGGAAGAAGCCATGCGCATCGCTGAGCTTTTCGAGCAGGCTTCCATGCGCTCCATTGTCGTTAACATGGAACACGCCGCGTTCGACCGCGGGCTGGCCCAAAAACTGGCCCAGGCTCTGGGCGGCGTTTGCCAAAACTTACCCGAACTGCGCGCAGACACACTCCTATCAACCGTCAAGCGCGAGATCGGCGGCTAAAAGCCTACCACCGGGCGAACTTGCGCAAGTTCGCCCGGCAACTTTCTCGACGTGCATTGCACAAATTACCGAGCACACGAATACCGAGCGAACGAAATCGGGTAAAGAAACGGTTATGGATAACACAACACCACCACAGCGCCGCACAAGCCCCCCTGTCAAAGGGAGCTGGGAAGCGCTCTTGCAAGAAGCCCAGTCCCATGCGCGCAACTTCAACGAGCAAGCCATCCCCGTCTACCAGCGCATTGTCGATGGGCTGCTCAAGCTGTCGCCCACCGCACGCAAAGCCGGTAACCGGCGGCTCTACAACATCTTGCTCACCGCGGGGCTAGAGCTTCAAGGTTTCCTCAACACGCGCGACCGCTACGACGAGGCGCTCGACACTCTGGAACGGCTCAAACCCGCGCTCGAAGAAAATGACCGAGAACAGGTCGATTCGCTCAAGCAGGATGTCCTGCTTCTTGCCGGGCGCGCCGACGAAGTGGTGGAACAGCTGCGTGAGGCAGTCGCGGCGGAAGATGCCGAAATGGGCGACTGGGGCCAGATCGTCATGGCCTATGTACGCGCTCGCCGGCCCGCCGATGCCCTGCCCGTCCTCGACGAGATGGACGCAAAGCTCGCCGAAAAGATCGCAGCAGGCGACATCGACGAGGACGAAATACGCAACGACCAAGCCTATATCGCGGGTCTGCGCGCCGTCGCCACACTCGAAGCAGGCGACATCGACAAGGGCATCGAACTCTTTGATCAAGTCCTGGAGTTGGGCGGCGGCTACGCCCAAAACCCCCACCTGCTCTATGGTCGCCTGATCCACAGCGGGCGCTATGCCGAAGCCCTGCCTTACATCGAAGAGGACAAGCAGCGCCCGGTTCGCGCCGCTTTCTGGCGCGGCGTGGCACAGCGGCACTTGGGCAACGAGGAAAAGGCCAAGCAGGCGTGGAGCGTCGCCACAGACAGCAAAACGCTGGAGAAGGACCGCCAGAGCATGGTCGAGTTTATCCTCGCCATCTACTATCTGGGCGACCCAGGAGCCGGCGGTCTCGAAGTCGTGCTGCGCAGCCTGCGCGAACAGCGTGCGCCCTCATGGATTCTCTTCTACCTCGCCAGCGTCGGTTGGGCCTTGCGCGGGGACATGGGCGCGGCGCGCAACAACATGCAACTTGCCGCCACCCAATACAAATGGACCGCCGAAGGGCACAAACTGCCATACCAATACTGGTTCTTCATCACCGACATCTTGCCCGAAGACAAACGCGCTGACCTGGAAAAGTATTTCGATACGCGCACGGAAACAACTTCGGAAACAACCGAGGAAACCGAGTCTGCCGAATCAACCGGCTCAACCGAGGCATAACCAGTATGGCAGCATCCCAGGCCAAGCCAACCGATTCCACCACAGTGGATGATCAGCGCGTGGACGATCAGCTCCTCACCGAGGTGATGTCCTTTGCGCGGCAGCTCGCCCAACTCAGCGCCGAAGTCATTCGCCCCTACTTCCGCAGCGACGTGCAGGTGGATCTCAAGGAAGATCTCTCCCCGGTCACCATTGCCGACCGCCGCGCCGAAGAAGTCATGCGCGCCGAAATCGCCCGGCGCTACCCCGATCACGGCGTCTTGGGCGAAGAATTCGGCCATGACCGGCCCAACGCGCCCTATCAATGGGTGCTAGACCCAATCGACGGGACCAAAAGCTTCATCGCGGGCAGCTATCTCTTTGGCACGCTCATCGCCTTTGTCAGCCACGGGCGGCCCCTCTTGGGCGTAATCAACCACCCGATCATCGGCGACTATCTGGTCGGCACAGCCAGCGGGGCTTGGCTCAATGACCGTCCCGTCCGCGTCAGCCGCTGCACCAGCATAGACGATGCTGTCATGCTCAACACGTCCCATTGGAACGTCCAAAACCATCAAGACAGCGCGGCATTTGAAGCCCTCAGCCGCCGCGTCACCCGTTACCGCAACTGGGGTGACTGCCACGGCTATTACCTCGTTGCCACAGGTGGGGCCGACATCATGACCGACCCTATCCTCAATCCCTGGGATCTAATGGCCCTCATCCCCATTATCGAAGGGGCGGGCGGGCGCATTACCGACTGGCAGGGGCGAGATCCCATCGGCGGCAGCGGCGCGGTCGCCACCAATGGCCTGATCCACGACGAAGTCATTCGTCTGCTCAACCCAACTCAGCAAGCGACCGACTAGGCCGCCCAAAACGCATAAAAACCAATAAAAAAGAGGCGTTCCACAAAGCGGACGCCTCTTTCGTTTGTTCACCTCACAGCCACATTAGGGCCGCACGTACAGATACCAATAAGTATCCCGAGGATAGACCTTCTCCAGCCGTTCATCCCAGGTAAAGCCCTGCTCGTTCGCCACCTCTTTGATGCGCTTGTCGATCTGGCGCAGCAAATCGGTCAATTCGCTCGGCACGTTCTGGCCCAACTCTTTAAGAATCTCCTCGATGCGCTGCCGGTTGCGCATCTCAAATGGAAACTCCGTGCGGCAGCGCTGCAGATCCGAGCGGCAATCATCCAAAAACCAGCGTAAGCTATCCAACCGGGCCTTCATCTCGCGCTGCAACCGCTGGTGAAAGCGCGTGCGCAGGCTATAAATCGTCGTCTCAGCCGCCTTCTGCGCCGCATCCAACCGCGCCTGCTGCGCCGGGGTCAGCGCATCGCGCTCGCCCTGGAGCCGGTGCAAACGCGCCAACAAATCCCCCCCGGTCATGCGTATATTTTCATCGCCCTGGCTCGTGCGGACGATCAACGTCCGGTACACGTCATTCTTGATAATGTAATCTTCCAGTTCGGCGACCATTGCTTCGACCAATTCTAGATCGACGACCGGATCCCCCCCCATCAATCGACTATCTCGCGCCATACGTTCTCTGTCTCCTCCTATTATCGGATTTGAATCAGTCTTGTGTTGCCCGCCAATACGCCGCTTGGCTACGCCAACATCGTGGCCGTATCCAGCCAGAGCGTGACCGGCCCATCATTGACCAGCGACACCTGCATATGTGCCTGAAAGACGCCTTGGCTGACCACAACGCCCTCCACAGCGAGCAGCTTACAAAACCGCTGGTAAAGCAACTCGGCAGCGTCGGGCCGCGCTGCGTCCGTAAAGCTGGGGCGGCGTCCCTTTCGCATGTCGCCATAGAGCGTAAACTGGCTTACGACCAGTGCCGCGCCCCCCACGTCGGCCAGCGCCAAATTCATTTTGCCTGCATCATCGTCAAAAATCCGTAGGCCCGCAATCTTTCTTGCTAAATAGGCTGCTTCCTCTTCACCGTCGTCGTGGGTGATCCCCAATAAAATGAGCATCCCTCGCCCGATCGCACTGACTGCCTCGCCCGCTACCTTCACTTCGGCTTGGCTCACCCGCTGCACCACTGCACGCATTGTTCTACTTTACCCCACCCTGATACTTATGTCAACCACACAAAAAGATTAGCCTTGACAACCAGAACAAATGTTCATATACTGTAGGCATGAACTTCAAGGTTGCGCCCGATACTTATCAAAAACTCTCCTTGCTCGGCAACGTGACCGAGTATGAGCCTGCCGGTGCAAACCCCACCGCAGAGCGTACCCTACCGGGCACGCGCGTGCCCAAACCCCTTCCCTGCATCTCTCATGTTGCCACCCCCCAAGGCCAGAAGCCCATCCTCAAAGCCATGATGACCACAGCCTGCGAGCGCAACTGCTATTACTGTCCTTTCCGCGCGGGCCGCGCCAAGACCCAACGCATCACCTTCACCCCTGATGAAATGGCAGCCACCACCATACAAATGGTGCAAGCGGGCCTCGTCGATGGCCTCTTCCTCTCATCGGGCATCATCAAAGGCAGCGTGACCACGCAGGATAAGATCATCGCTACTGCTGAACTATTACGACGTAAATACCACTACCGGGGTTACATTCATCTTAAAATCATGCCCGGTGCGGAGTATGATCAGATCCGCGCAGCTATGCGCATGGCGGATCGAGTCTCAGTCAACTTGGAAGGCCCCACCCCGCAGCGCTTGGCGGCCCTCGCGCCCAAAAAAGACTACTGGGCCGAACTCTTCACACGCCTCAAGTGGATCAGCCAGATCAAACAGCGTGACCGCTTGCCCACCAGCACCGTCACCCAATTCGTCGTCGGCGCGGTCGGCGACACCGATCTCGAACTGCTCCAGGTGAGCGAACACCTCTACCAGCGCATGGGCCTGCGCCGCACCTACTATTCAGCCTTCCGGCCTGTCGTTCAAACGCCATTCGACGGCTTGGAACCGACGCCCGCGCTGCGTGAATTCCGGCTCTACCAAGCCAGCTTTCTCCTGCGCGACTACGGCTTCCAACTGGAGGAACTCCCCTTTACCCAGACCGGCGCGCTGCCGCTGGATGCCGACCCCAAGCGTTTATGGGCCGAAACGCACCTGGCGGACAACCCCGTCGAATTGAACAGCGCCACGCGCGCACAACTGCTGCGTGTGCCTGGCATCGGCCCGATGGCCGCCGACGCCATCCTCAAAGCGCGCAGCCAAGCCACCCTGCACGACCTAAGCCACCTGCGCCAAGCAGGTGTGCGCGACATCGCCAAAATCGCCCCTTACGTCCTGCTGGCGGGCAAGCGTCCCGCCCAACAACTCACCTTGATCTAGACCAGTCCGTCGCCAACCAGTTCGGCAGCGCAGGCTCCACCCACACGCCGCTGTCCACCTGGATCGCGCTCGCGCCCGCGGCCAGCGCCTGCGCCATCTGCTCGGCAGTGTGGATCCCGCCGCACGCAATCAGCGGCACGCCAAGCTCCTGCTGTGCAACCTCCGTCAGCGCCTTCATCATCATCGCAAAGACCAACGGGCCATGCAGCGCCCCGCTCACCCACGCCGCGCGCCCATCTCTAGCCCCCTCCGCGCCGGGCCGCCGTGCGCTCGGCGCGCGACCGATCACCAATCCCTGTGCGCCTGCACGCACCGCGCCGCGGGCAAGCTGCGCCGCGCCGTCCACCGGCAGCTTAACCCACAAGGGCAGGTCAGCCGCGTCGATTACTGCGCGGATCGCCTCTTCAAGCCCGTCTGCATCGTCCAGCGGCGGCGCAAGTTCCAGGCCCACAATCCCTGCACAGCGCGCCAGCGCAGCAGCCGTGCGGCCTGCTGCAACGGCATCCGTATCAATAATCTGCGCCACCACCGGCACACCCAGCCGCGGCCACAGCCGCGCAAATTGACGCACAGCCGCCCTAACGCCTCGGCTCTGCCCGCCTGTCGCCAGCACCAAGCCGCCGTTTGTCGTCGCCATGCGAGGCGGCGCGCTGCCGCGCCGCGGGGTTGCCGTAAAGGGGCCGATCACCACCGCGCCCAGCGCGCTCATTTCCAGCCCCGGCGGCACAGCCTCACCGTAGCCCACCACGCCACCGGCCAATAGCACCGGATTGTCAACCGGAAGCCCCTGCTTATGGCCCGGCGCAAGCTCGATCAGTCCCATTCCTAGCCTGCTCAATACTCAATAGATAACCAACTCAAGTGACCCGTCCGCGCGCGGACAAACAAAAACGCTGCGAAGCCTCCCGCTTGACGAGAATGCTTCGCAGCGTCAATTCCAACAACTACAGCGTGATCATCCCACCGTTATTCAGGGCGGAAGGTTCCAATGATCTGGTCGAAGACCGGCTCCTTGGCGGCACGCTGATCCTGCGTGGTGACCAACGTCAAGATGTAAATCTTGTCATTGGCAATCTGGGCAACAACCTTGGCAAAGACCGTGTTGTTGATGCCGTATGACGCCAAGCTGGCCGTTGCCGCGCCGCGCACACCGGGGATATTGTTGACCGTCGTCGGCTCCAGCGCCTCGATCTGCACATCGCCCAGCATAGAGGCATAGTCCTGAATACCGGCATCCAGCATATCCACCAACGTCTCAGGCGTCCAACCAGGCGCATCCTCGATCACGAACACGTTGAGCGCCGTGGGCAAACCGCCGAACATGGCCGACATCAGGTCGGTCACATAGATTACGCCCAACTGCTCGCCTTCAGGGCTATTGAGGAACTCGTTAAGCGGCTCCAGTTGTGCGCCCATGCCAAAGGTGTTCGCCATGTTCTGGAACTGCGGGCTGCGCAGGTCGAATGCGCTCCACCCACCAGGCACAGCCAGCGAATAGCCCAGGTTCTCGTCCACCACCGGCGTGAAGCCATTGGGGATCGTGACCTGCGGCGTGGGAATCGGGGTGGGTGTAGCAGGCTCCGGCGTCTCGCCCGGCTGCAGCGTCGCCGTCGGCTCAGGCGTCGGCGTCGGCGATGGAATCGGGGTGGGCGTAAAGGTTGGCGTGGGGGCCAAGAAAGCCTCAGCAAACGGCAGCTGTGACAGGTCGATGGGCATGCCCGCACAGCCCGAAAGGCCGAGCGCCATGACCAACACCAAACTCGCCAGCACCGTCTTGGGGGTCAGCCTGTGAAAGCTCCCAAACGGCGATCTCATACAGTCCTCCTTGGTGTCGTGTAGATTCTACAGAAAAAAGAACTAGGGCTTACAGATAACTTGGGCTTACGGATAATGTGTGGAAGGATACGGATACGAACGAGCATTAGTTTACCGCCTTGCCCGTCCTTTGGCAACCGCCAATCACGCCCATTACGCTTGCACGCGCCCGATCCCGCCTACTTAGCGCAAACTCAGATCAAGCGGCAAGACATGCCCCTTAGTTGACCCACTGCACGCTGTGTTCGAGCCAGCGCGGAAGCTGCCCGCTGATATCGCCCAAGAGTTGCGCTTCGCCGCCCTCAATCGGCACATAGTACAGCCGCCAATAGCCGTCACGGTCGCTCATAAACGCCACATACCGCCCATCCGGGCTGACCGCGGGCAGGCCGTCCTGGTGCGGGTCGGACGTAAGCCGCACAACCGATAGATCCGTCACATTGACGCGGTAGACCTCCCAATTGCCGTCCCGCCCACTGCTCATAAAGACCACCGCGCTGCCATCCGGCGTCCACACCGGGCGAATGTCATTCCCATTATCCGTCAGCCGCGAACGCCCGCTGCCGTCGGGCCGCATCAACCACAATCCAGGCTGATTGCCCGTCTCATCTGTGCCATTAAAGACCAGCATATCCTGCCACGGATGCCACGCCGGGTCTTTGCCATAGCCCAACGTCTCGACCCGCAGATCATCGTTCGCGCCCGTCACATAGATGCGATACCGGCCGTCGCCAAAGCTTGTACTGGTAAACGCCAAGCGGTCCGACTGGGGACTCCAACTCGGCGGCGCATCGCGCGCGTCCTCGGCATACTCCGTATAGCGCAGCGACCGCGCATTGGGGTCGCTCATCGCGGCCAGGTCCAACCCGGCCAACCCCTGATAATCCGACCGCACGCTATAAAACGCAATGACCCGGCCGTTGGGACTCAATGCTGGTTGCGCCGCGTTGTCCACCAAAAGCGTCGAAGGCGCATCCGGCGCGACGCCCCTGCGCAAGATGCGATAGGTATCGCCCTCCTGCGCCGAATAGATAATTGAGCCGCTCAACGTCACCGGCTCGGCAGCAAGCAAGAGATCCTCACACGCGGTCACCAATGCCGCCTGCCGGTCCAACACCGCGCGCGTGCGCAAAAAGCGCACAGCGGCATTGATCTGCTCCGCGGCCGCACACGGCTCATTTGCCAGATAGAGCGATTCTGCATAGTTGGCGTGGGCTTCCTGCAACACCTCACGCGTCGACGCGCGCTCGGCCTGGTCGCCTTCGGCCATGGCCGCGGTCGCTTCATACAGCGCCAGCAGATCCCGGTTTTCCGGCTCAAGCTCCAGCGCACGCTCCCAAAGCTCGACCGCGCGTGCATACTGCCCGCGCAGACTCGCCTCGGTTGCCAACCCCGCGTAGGAGACCACCATCATGGACTCGACGCGCGCCTGCTCAAACTCATCGTCAACCCGGCGCACCATGATCAGCCAGTCCAGCGCCGACTCCCAATCCTGCTCCAGATAGAATGCCTGCGCATCTTCCCAGGCCGACGCCAGCGGCACCGCAGGCGGCAATTCGACCGTTGCGGTGGGGGTCGGGCCGCTCGGCGTCGGCGCCACCGTCTCCGCGCGCACCGGCGTCGGCAAAGGCGCAGATGTCTCCGCCGCCACCGAAACCGGCTGTCCTTGCCCTGCGGCAGTTTGCACCGGCTCTGCAGGATCATCCGCCACATCGACCGTCACAGCCGTCGGCTCTGCACCAAATCCCGGCAGCCCCACACCTGCCAGCGTACTGCTGACGAGCGTCGCGCCCAGCAGCACCAGCAGCACCCCCAATGCACCGCCCAAAATCCACAGCCCAAACCGCTGTTCGCGGCCGCGCCCCGAAGCGCGCGAGGCCGCAGCCGGTGTCCGCGTCGTGCTGCCGCTCACGCCAGCCGCCGGGGCCACACCCCGCGGCACAACGGTCGTGCGGCTGGGCTGCGGGGCAATGGCGGGACGCGGCGGCGTCCGTGGCGGCGGAGCAGGAACCAAAATACGCGAGGTTGTGCTGTGAGAGGGCGCGGTCACCGGCAGCGATGCCATCGTCCGCGTGGCATCGTCAACGGGGCCGGCGGCTTCTTCCGGCGCAGCATAGGACGCGGCGGCTGTGCGCAATATCCGCCCAAGCTCACGCACATCCTGATAACGCAGCGCCGGTTCTTTCATCATCGCCCGCGCCAAGATATTGATCACAGACTCCGGCAGCCGCTGCACAGCCTCATCCGGGATCATCAGCGGGTCATAGACATGCGCATGCAAGATCTGCGTCGTGCTGCCCGTAAAGGGCGCGCGGCCCACCAGACAACGATAGAGCACCGCGCCCAACGCATAGATATCCGCCCGCCCGTCGATCTCATTGCTCCCCGCGCACTGTTCCGGGGCCATAAAAGCAGGCGTGCCAATCGTGCGCCCGGCGCTGGTCAGATCGGGCGCGTCCAGCGCACGCGCAATGCCAAAATCCGAAAGCAGCGGCGCGACGGGCTGCTCCAGCACGCGCAGACGCACCGCGCCGGGCACATCCTCCGTTACCGTCTGCAACAAAATATTGCTTGGCTTAACATCTCGATGCACAATGCCCCGCGCATGGGCAAACGCAAGCGCCTCTGCAATGGGGGCAAGGACAAGGCACGCATCATCCGGCGACAGCCGCCCGTGGCGCTCCAACAGCTCATTCAAGCTGCAGCCCTCCACCAGTTCCATCGCGATGTATGCCACGCCTTCTGCCGGGGCTTGGCCCACCTCAAGCGTTGGCACAATGTGCCGGTGGTCCAATACACTGGCTGTCCGCGCCTCGCGCCGGAAACGCTCGCGCATCACCGCGTCCGCGCCCGGCAGCAGCAGCTTCAGCGCCACCTCTTCGCCGCTCTCATCGTCCACGGCACGATAGACAGACGCCATCGCGCCGCCGCCAAGCCGCTCGCCCAGGGTATAGTGAGCAATGCGCGCACCCGCGCGGAAAGGCCCGCTGTCCAGCGCGTCCAACTCAATTGGCCCATCGTCGGCCTGCGCGCGCACATCGTCGCCGGTCGCGCCCGCCTGCACAGAGTCTTTCGACCCAGTGTCTTTTGACGTGGTGTCTTTGGACGCGGTGTCTTTTGACGCCATATCTCCCGATACTGCGTCTCTCGATTCAGTTGCTTCCTCAATGCGGTCGTTTGGATCAGTCGCCATAGCAATCCATGAACATCCAATACGACGACCGGCGTCGCCGTGCTGCCCGTCAGATCACCCAAGCAGAGCGCACCATGAAAATAAGTCCCGAAGACCGGGCATTTCTCTTGCCGAATGGCGCAAGCTCGTATATGCTTACAGTCGAGAAACTACCTGCGCCAACCGGCGCATAGGGTTATGCTTTGCCACTATAGTTTAGCATACGACGAGCCGCAAACACCCATACTCGCACGGTTCATGCATCAAGGCAGGAAAGGCACAGCCGTGATCGATTCACGCACGCGGGCCACAGCGTTCCTGCCTAGTCACTAGCCAGCTACATAAAGGGTCAACGTTGAGTCGCACTGGTAAGTTGGTCTGCCTAAATGGATCTCAAGCAGGCCGTGAATATCAATTACCCGCACGAACGCTAATCATTGGCCGGGCACAAGATGCCGACATTGTTCTCGACGATCAGTTCGCCTCGCGCCATCACGCCGAAATCCGCCCGGTCGATGGCGGCTACCAGGTCCATGACCTCAACAGCAAGAACGGGGTCATGGTCAATGGACGGCGTCTGCCCCCTGGCGGTTCCGCCTGGCTAGAGGACGGCTGCGAAGTGCAGTTCGCATCCACCGGCTTTCGCTTCCACGACCCCGGCGCAACCGTCACCGCGCCCTCGCTCATCGCAGTCCAAGAACCAGGCATCCGCGTCGAACCTGCCACGCGCCAGGTCTACATCGACGGCGTGCTGCTCGACCCGCCCTTGAGCGTCAAGCAGTTCGATCTCCTCTGGTTCCTCTACCAAACCCGCGGGCGCGTCGTCAGCAAAGACGAAATCGCCCAGGCAGTCTGGCCCGAAGCGCAAGGCGATGTCTACGATGCCAACATCGACCGCATGATCAGCCGCCTGCGCAGCCGCATCGAACCTGACGATAGCAGCGAACCACGCTTCATTGCCACCGTGCGCGGCTACGGCTATCAAATGCTGACCGGCTGACCTGCTCTGCCCGGCTGACTTGCTCTGCCCGACGACACAGCCGGACGGTTCGCACCAAAGGTACACAGAGCCGCCCGCCGCTTCTGTAGGCGCACCCGGCTTTCCCCAGCCCGAACCCATAGCGCCGCCCAATCGACTAGACAACGAACAGCGCCGATCCAAATAGGACCGGCGCTGTTTTCTCATCATAGCCTCATCTGCAAAGCATCCGTGCGATACGGCTCGTGTTCCAGCCCGTGCCCCAGAGGTACAGACGGTGTACCTCCGTAGCCTGCCCGCCGCGCACCAGTTACCTTTCACCTAACGGCGCACGTAGGTCAACGGTCCGAAAGCTGTCCGCTCCGTTTCAGGCAATTTTAAGGTTGGCACGCTAGACTGGAGCCTACCGCGGTTTGGCCCTGCGGGGTATGCTCCGCGCGCAAGCCGCCAACGAGGATGAAGGGAGATTACAATGCACCAAGCCTATGCCAATAGCCGAATTCACGCCGACACAACCGTCGCCGCCACCGCAGCGCTCGACATGTCGGACCTGATCCAAGCGGCTCGATTGGGCGACGACCTGGCCTTTTCCACCCTGGTCAGCCACTATCAATCCGCGGCCCAACGATTGGCACAACAGATCCTACGCACTGAAGAAGCCGCCGCCGACGCAGTGCAAGAAGCCCTGATCAAAGTACACCGCGCACTGCCGCGCTTCCAAGACGGCAACTTTCGCTCCTGGCTGCTGCGGATTGTCACCAACACCTGTTACGACTACCTACGCAGCCAGCGCCGCCGTGCCACTGTCAGCCTTGAAGACCTAACGGAGCAGCACGGCCTAGAGTTCCCTAGTCTTCGCACCGAAGAACACGAAAACCCGGAAATGCTTGTGACGCAACAAGAGAGTATGCGCTATCTACTGGAGGCCATTGACGATCTACCCAGTTGGCATCGCGACGTCGTCCTGCTTGTTGACGTACACGGCCTCGACTACAGCGAGGCAGCCGCGCACCTGGACTTGCCTTTGGGCACAGTCAAATCGCGCCTAAGCCGCGCCCGCTCCGCCTTGCGCGACGAATTGGTCGCCCGCGGCATCGTCCATCCCGCCGCGCCCACCGTGACCCAATAGGCTGGTCACCTGCTGTGGGCCGCGCCCTGCGTCTGCGCGCGCCGTCGAATGCGCAGTGAACGCCACTTGCCGATAGGATGAAACCCCAACCGGCGATAGACAGCCCCGGCTGTGGGGTTGACCCAATACAAGAACGGCTGGCGCGCTTCGCCCAATAACTCTGCACACAACGCACTACATACAGCCCGGCTCAACCCCCGATTACGGGCCTCTGGACGAGTATACACACCGCCGATCATCGCATGGTCGGCGGTTTCTGCATTGGTCAACGCACACGCCAAAATCTCGCCGTCTTGCTCGGCCAGCCAAATGCGCCGCTCGCGCAGCGGGTGCTCGACCGCAGCCGCCACCCGCGTCATCTCCCCCGCATCCGCATAAAACGCGACCAGCGCCTCCAAGTCTGCCCAACGCGCCCGGCGAACCACCACATCGGGCGGCGGCGCGACCGGCACGAAATCCGCGGCATCCAGCTTCATCAACTCCTCTTCCGACTCGCGCACAGCCTCATATAAGCGCAAATAGGGCATGAGCGACGGCGCGCCGCCAGGGTTGTCTTGCAGCCGATCCGCCGCGGTAGGATGGCGGTCAATCACATCGGCCAACCCTGCCCAGTCCGCGTCGGGCATCCCGAAGATTGACCACCCCGTCATATAAAGATTGATCACCCCCCGCAGCCGCGCCTCCGATCCGCTCTCCGCGCCATCATCTGCAAAATCTCCCCAAAAATTGCTGATCGGGCTTCTCATCCCCATGGCAGCAATGTTGCCCAACAAATAAAGATTCAGCGCGGGCGCGCGCGACAAGAGCGCCACAGCCGCCTCCTGATCGCGGCCATCAAGCTGACGGATCATCTACAACTCCTCCAAAGGGTTGGCGCGAAAGGTGTCAACGCTAAAGGTGTCAAAACGATAAAGGTAGTGGATTGCATACGGGCTACTTGACGGGTGCGAAAGCCCAGCGCCCCGGCCCATGTGCCTGGAGATAATCTTCGACTGCCCGCGCCAGGTCATCGCCCCGATCGGCAGACTGCCTGCGCAGCCAGTACATAAAATCGCTGACCCACGGCTCGCCCGTTTCAATCGTGTTGAGATAGAGCGGCCCCATCGGCCCATACGCCGTGAACAACCCCTGCGCCTCGAACGCCGCCCGCACTTGCTCATGCGGATAATCCACCCGGCACAAAGTTGGTCGCCACGTCCGCCCGTCGCCGTCCAGCAGCATATAGTGTGCGCGCGGATCGCCGTTGTAGGACATCCCAACGCTGCCCGGATTCATGACCGTGTAGCGCGGCGTGCGCCGCACCAGCGGCCAGTGCGTATGCGCGGTCAACACATACGACTCCTCAACGCCCGCCAAACTCGTATCGATCTTGTCATCCTCATAGTCCGGCGTGATCCCCACAAAGGGATTGCCCTTCACGCCGTGCAGCAGGCGCAGCGGCGGCCCGCCGGGCAGGTCCAACCGTCGCTCCTCCGGCAGCGCGGCCATAGCAGCCATATTGTCAGGCGTGAGTTGCTTCCACGTCCACCACAGATCGGCAAAGCGCGGCTGGTACGCAAAGGCCGGTTGGGCCGTCTCATCCCCAATACGGAGCAAGACAGCTTCGTGATTGCCCAAAAGCGCGGGCCACTCTCGCTCGGCAATAAAATCCATCACCTCGTTGCTCCACGGACAGCGGTTCACCTGATCCCCCAAAACCACGACCATATCCGGCGACATAGTCTCCAAGTCCGCGGCAACAGCTTCCAATGCGGGCAAATTCCCGTGAATATCCGCTAATACAGCCAGTCTCATGATTCCTCACCAACAAATCCAACAACGTAGCGGCGACAGCATCATTGATGCAGTCAACATACAGATGCGCGCCGCGCTTGTCAATTCCCACCGAACAACAATTCAGCCCGCCACCCGCCAGGCACGTTTGCCCGCCCGCGTCACACCCGGTACAATCCCAGACATGGCAAGCACAAAGCTCCAGACTGAACGACCCAACATCCTCATCACCGGCGCAACCGATGGCATCGGCCTGGCGCTGGCGCGGCGCTATCAAGCCGAGAACGCCAACTTGATCTTGGTTGGGCGGCGACCATTGAGCCAGCTAGACCCCGGATTGTTCAACGCCGCCAACTACTGTCAAGTCGATCTCGCCCAGGTCGATGCGGCAGACCGTGTCGCGGTCTGGCTCGAATGCGCCAATCTGCGCCGTCTGGATCAAGTCTATCTGAATGCAGCCACCAGCTTTGTGGGCGATATAGGCGACCACTCGCCACAGCACATCGAGCAGATGGTGCGCGTCAACCTGTGGACACCTATCGCGCTGGTGCATCGCCTCGCGCCCTTGGTCGCGCCCCAGCGCGGCCGGTTTATTTTTGTTAGCGCGGTCACCGCGGCCACGCCCACCCCCGATTACGCGGTCTATACCGCCACCAAAGCCGCGCTGGAAGGCTTTGTGCGCAGCCTGCGCATGGAGCTGCGCGCCCAGGGCAGCCCCATCCGCATGACCCTTGCGCGGCCCGGCGCAACCCACACCGGCCTGCACGCCAAGAGCGGCGCGGACCCGATGCGCCTGGATTGGAGCCGCTTTCCGCCAGCCGAACAGACCGCGGCCGCGCTGCACCGTGCCGTGCAGCGCAAGCGGCGCACCACCAACTTGGGCGCGGCCAATAGTCTACTCTATTGGGCCGGACGCAGCGCCGCGGGGCTGATCACCGCGGCCCTACGCCGCCGCTTACCGCCCGCGGCCCCATCCACACCCGACCCTGCCGTGACCAACGTATCCAAGCCGCACATCGTCATCACCGGCAGCGCGGCCGTCGCCCAATCCTTTGTCACTGGGTACAACACAGAGAGCGGCACAGAGAGCAGCGTGATTACCCTGGTCGACAGCCACGCGGCCGCGCTTCAAACCGCCGCGGCCGCGCTGCGCGCCACCGGCGCCCAGGTCAACACCATCCAGGCCGATCTAAGCACGCTCGAAGGCTGTGCAGCCGCCCTCCATGCGCTCGCCGCAGGTCCACCCATTAGTATATGGATAAACAACGCCGAGATCAGTAGCGTAGGCCCGTTCCTCGCTTCAGAGTTAGGCGGTCAGGAGCGCGTCCTCGCTGTCAACCTGCTCGCCCCCATGTTGCTCACAGCAGGGCTGCTGCATAATCAGCAATTTGCCCCGGGCGCGAGCCTCGTCTTTCGTTCTTCCCTGTCCCATTTCATCGGCTGCCCAGGCGCGGCGGTCTATGCCGCCACCAAAGACGGCATCGCATCCTTCGCTCAAAGCCTCGCAGCCGCCGCGCACCCCGCGGATCGCCATGTGCTTACCGTCTATGCCAGCCCTGTCCACGCCCCCTTCAATTCCGGTCATGCCCCAAGCCACGCATCACCGCAACTTGTCGCCGCGGCCATCCGCCGCGCTATTGCCCGCCGCCGCCGCAGCGTGATCCCGGGCCTGCCCAACCACTTGGCGGTCGCGCTCGCCCGTCTATTCCCCCCCTTTGTTGATCCCATCCTGGCGCGCGCCCTCTTTAGCCACTATACGGCCCCAACTGTCGCGCCAGACACAAATACAAGGACGCAAAAATGAAGCTATTAATCCTCGGTGGCACAGCCTTCTTAGGTCGCCACATCACCGCCGCGGCCTTAGCCGCCGATCACGACGTCACCCTTTTCCATCGCGGCCAGACCAACCCAGACCTATTTCCACAAGCGACGCGCATCATCGGCGACCGCACCAAGGGGCTGGACAAACTGGCCGATGGTGAATGGGATGCCGTGATCGACACCAGTGGCTATCATCCCAGCGCGGTGCGTGCCTCGGCCAAAGCCCTGGCGGATCGGGTGGGGACCTACGTGTTCATCTCCACGATTTCGGTCTATGCAGGCTTTGCCACGCCCAATCAAGACGAATCCGCCCCGCTTGCTCGTCTGGACAGGCCTTCGCGCGCGCAAGTCACCAACGAAAACTACGGCGCGCTCAAAACCCACTGCGAAGATGCCGTGCAAAAGATCGTGGGCGACCGTGCCCTCATCCTGCGCCCTGGCCTGATCGTAGGCCCCCACGATCCCACAGACCGCTTCACCTACTGGCCCGCGCGCGTCCAACGCGGCGGCGAAGTGCTTGCGCCTGGCGTTCCCACCGGCCCGGTTCAGTTCATCGACGCGCGCGACATTGCCGATTGGCTGCTGGTGCTGCTCGAAGCAGGCACAACCGGCATCTACAACGTCGCCGGGCCGCAAAAAGAGATGAGCTTTAGCACCTTCCTCGACGCCTGCAAAAAGACCATCAACTCGGATGTCACCTATACCTGGGTCACCCCCGACTTTCTGGCGCAACATAACGTCGTGCCCTTCCAAGAACTGCCCCTTTGGGTTCCTGTCTCGCTCTCCGGCCTGATCACCATCGACTGCACCAAAGCCTTCGCCGCGGGCCTCACCTGTCGCCCGGTTGAAACCACCATTGCCGACACCCTCGCCTGGTTCAATACCCTGCCGTCTGACCATCAACTGCGTGCAGGCTTAACGCCGGAACGCGAGCAAGCCCTGCTCAACGCCTGGCAAAACCGTGTCCCCTTCAGCAGCCGCTCTGAATGAAAGGAGTGCTATGGGTAACTTCCGCTTTCTCGCCTGCTTCGCCCACCCGGACGACGAAACCTTCAGTTGCGCCGGTGTCATGACGCTCAACCATCGCCGCGGCATCCACAACACGCTGATCTGCGCCACCCGCGGCGAAGCGGGCGAGATCGCCGATCCCAGCCTCGCCACGCGTGAAAATCTCGGCGTTGTCCGCGCCCAAGAGCTAGCCGAAGCCGGGGCAAAGGTCGGCCTGGACGCGCTGCACTTCCTCGGCTTTCGCGACTCCGGCATGGCAGGCAC
Organism: uncultured Litorilinea sp.; assembly: GCA_964655505.1. Classification (GTDB taxonomy): domain Bacteria; phylum Chloroflexota; class Anaerolineae; order Caldilineales; family Caldilineaceae; genus QEUY01. The sequence continues at coordinate 29,086 of CAZZNG010000023.1, forward strand.
GCCCGAAAACCATCTGCCCGGAGCCTATATGCAAGCCTCCGCCCATAGCGTTGTCATGCGCCTCGTGCGCTTCATGCGCGAAATTCGCCCCCACGTCGTCGTCACCTTTGACCCCAACGGCGGCTACGGCCACCCTGACCACATTGCCATCCACAACCACACACGACAAGCCTTTCACGCTGCCGCCGACCCAGCCTATCATCCGGACCTGGGCGAACCGTGGCAAGCAGCGCGGCTCTTTTACCCGGCCCTCAACCGCGACACGTTCCAAGCCATCGCGGATGAGCTAAAAGCCCAAGGCGAAGAACCGCCAGAATGGGGCCTGGGCGAAGAAGAGGAAGGATTCTGGCCCCAACAACCTGTCCATGCCAAGATAGACATCAGAGATGTATTCGATCAGAAAATGGCGGCCTTGACCAGCCACCGCACCCAACTCGGCCCCAACCACCCCTTCATGCGCGTCTCCCGCGCATTCCTGCGCGAGCACCTCGGCGAAGAATGGTTCGAGATGGCTTGGCCCGAACGCAAGCCCAATGTCCCCTTAACAGACCTCTTCCAAGGGCTTGAACCCGATAGGGATTATCAATGAGGAGAGTAGACGAGGAGAGTAAACGAGACGAGAAAATGAGGAAAGACAGATGAGGAGCACCGCAAACAATCTCCCCAACAGCATTTGGCGTCGCACACTCTTTGCCATGTCCTTCGCCCTGACCATCAACATCATTCTCTACTACGGAGGCCAACTGTTCTTGCCCAATGGCTACCTAGTTCTGCGCGGGCCGGGTGCGCCGCCTGAACCGCTGCCCTTTGCCGCGGTCGTCTTCACCACAGCCATCGTCATGTTCGCCGGCGCTGTCGTCTATTGGCTTGTGGAAACCTTCGTCACCCAAACGCCCAGCACCACCTTCACCATCATTGCCGCCGTCGTCTTGATCTTCTCACTGTCGTTCCCCATCTGGATGGCAGTCGGCTTCCTGACCAAGATCCTGCTCTCGCTGATGCACATTGTCACAGCCGCCTCGCTCGTCTGGTTCCTCACTCGTTGAGCAAGGAGAGAATCATGCAGGCAAACGAACAAACAGACCAGAACCAACAAACGATCCTCGGCCTCCATCACATCACCGCGATGGCGGGCGATCCCCAGCGCAACCTCAACTTCTATACCCATGTGCTCGGCCAACGGCTGGTCAAGACCACCGTCAACTTCGACGACCCCACCACATACCACTTTTACTATGCCGACGATACCGGCACGCCCGGCACAGTGATCACCTTTTTTCCCTGGCCCCGCGCACGACGTGGGCGCATCGGCACAGGCGAAGCCAGCGCCGTCACCTACGCCATCCCCACCACCGCGTTGGACTACTGGCGCGACCGGCTGGCGCGCTTCGGCGTCACGACCGGAGGCGAACAGACCCGCTTCGGCGCAACCGTCCTCCCCTTGCTCGACCCGGACGGCATGACCGTCGAACTCGTCGCCGTCGACTCGGCCCCCGCGGTCAACCACTGGCCCGAAGGCCCCATACCCGCCGAATATGCCCTGCGCGGCTTCCACAGCACCACGCTGCACCTGGCCGACGCAGGCCCCACCCGTCAATTGCTCACCGGCCTCCTGGGCTTCAGCGAAATCGGACGCGAAGGAGAGCGCATCCGCTTTGCCGCCCCAAACCAGTCGTCGGGCGGGATCGGACAGCTTCTCGATCTGCTTATACTGCCCGATGTACCGCGTGGCGCATTGGGCGTCGGGTCGATCCACCACATCGCCTTCCGCGTCCCCAATGACGCCGCTCAACAAGCGTGGCGTGCGCGCCTGCTCGATGCAGGGTTGCGCGTGACCGAGGTAGCCGACCGTCAATATTTCCGCTCGATCTATTTCCGCGAGCCGGGCGGCGTCCTCTTCGAATTTGCCACCGATGCCCCCGGTTTCCTGGTCGACGAAAGCCGCGACGAGCTTGGCACAAATTTGCGCTTGCCCCCCTGGTACGAAGCGCGCCGCGCCGAAATTGAACAAGCGCTTCCGCCGCTTGACCGCACACAACAGGACATCGCATGAGCCAGTTTTCCCAACCAGACCCCCATGCAGACCAACCGCTCGCCTATGCGGGCGCGCCGCTGGGCCAAAGCCCCATCGTTGTCGTCATGATCCACGGTCGCGGCAGCAACGCCGAGAGCATTCTCAGCCTCGCCCAAGCCTTCGAGCGGCCCAACATCACCTACCTTGCGCCGCAAGCCGCGGGCAACACCTGGTATCCCTACTCATTCCTCGCGCCGATTGAAGCCAACGAACCCTACCTGAGCGCGGCCCTGAAAAAACTAGCATCAGTTCTCGAACAAACAACCCAGGCGGGCATCGCGTTGGAAAACACCGTGCTCCTCGGCTTCTCCCAAGGCGCGTGCCTCGCATCGGAATTCGCCGCGCGCAATCCCCGTCGCTACGGCGGCATTGTCTCGCTCAGCGGCGGCGTGATCGGCCCGTTGGGCACGCCGCGCCACGACAGCGGCGATCTACGCGGCACGCCCGTCTTCATTGGGTGCAGCGACCGCGACCCCCACATCCCCCTTGAGCGCGTCCACGAAACAACCGCCATCTTTACCAAACTCGGCGGCGAAGTAGTCGAGCGCATCTACCCGGGCATGGGCCACACCGTCAACCAGGATGAACTCACCTTTATCGTCAACTTGCTCGATACCCTACTCGCGCCTCATCAGGAGTAACCATCACGAGGATCATCCCCCGCAACAGACACCAATGCAAAGGGCGCAGCCGGATCAACCTAGCTGCGCCCTTTTTGCCAATACCGTTGACACCACAGTGCAAGTATCCGTGCAAGTAACCGTGCAAGTATCCGTGCAAGCAACAGTGCAAGTAGTAGTGCAAGCAGTCCTACCAACCTACGCTTTCCCATTTACACGGGTAGCCGATGTCTGTGCGGCCTTCGTATCATTGATGACTGGTTTATGGCTAAACCACAAGACATACCCATCCGGGTCGCGCAGAAAAAAGTCTCGTCCGCTACGCTGGGGCTGCAATATGCTGGACTGCTGATCATAGCCCTTAGCGCCCAAGTAGGCCAGCAGTGACTCCAGGTTTTCGTGATGTAGAAAGAAAACCCCCTCGCCTGTGCGCGTGATCTCTTCCGTGTCTTGTTCCTGTGCGGCGCACAACATCAGTTGAACGTTGTCGTTGCTCAACAGTGCCCATTCGGTTTGTCCTCCCCATGTAACTTTATCGGACACCGTGAAGCCCAGGACATCGCAGTAAAACTCGATTGACCTTTCGACATCGCGGACATCCAATACGGGGATCAGGCTGCGCAGCTTCATACCGGCTTTCTATACTCCTATCCATACACTGTATGACGCAGATCGCTGTCTTGTCGCTGCGTCGATCCTCCATGAGTGCTTCACGACTCTCTATCCTGACATTGTGGCGTCGATAAGCGGCTCGATGCGGTGGTCTATTGTGTTGCCAGCCTACCCTTCCTTATCGTTCCACTGTGTAGAGCGTTTCACTGTGTAGACTGCCCAAGACCATCCGGGGGATCGCCCTTGCCAACTACACGCAACTTACACCCGCCAGCCTGCACTACCTCAACGGTTATCTCATTGTAGATAGAATTTACAACGAATACGACATCAAATTGTTGTATCAAACTAGAGACGTATGCGGCAGCCCATTGCCAATTTGGAACAGGACAAAAGGCCTAGACCCTCTGCTCGTAAGATGGATGATCTTATGATGCCTATCTGCTCGCGAGATAGATAATTTCCTAACGCCTATCTGCTCGCGAGATAGGCGCGCTAGGCAGGGGATGTCTAAATTCTGCGCAGCCGGATCAGGGGAATCAACAATAACGGGGGTCAAAAGAAGTGAATACAGCCGGTCAAAGCGCGCGCCGCGGCCCATCCATATCGGCCAAAATCGCCATCGCTGCATTGCGTCCATTCACAGCCATCACGCTGCCGCCGGGGTATGTGCCCGCGCCGCACAAATAAATACCGTCCATCGGCGTGCGATAGCCCAGCCGCTTGTCCCACATATACGCGGGCAAACATTCACCCTGGAAAATATGGCCGCCGCTCAGTCCAACCTTGCGCTCAATGTCCGGCGGCCCCATCACGTCATAGGCAATCACTGCATCCGGGATGTTCGAACAAAACTTGTTTAGCGTATGAAAGGCCAGCCGCACCACGTCACTGCGCCGGCTATCCCAATCGCCCTGTGCAAACGCATAGGGCACATATTGGGCAAAGACGCTCATGACATGCTTGCCCGGCGGCGTCACACTGCCGTCATGCGCGCTTTGGAAATAGAGTTCCGTCCAAAGCTGCTCCGGCAAGTCGCCGCGCGCGGCAGCCTCATAGCCTGCCTGCCAGCCCGCTTTGTCCAGCGGCGTATTGATCTGGCCCAGATGATGTGGCTCGTTCGTGCCGGGCCGGGCGCGAAAGTTGGGCAGTTCGGACAGCGCCACACTCAGCTTGACCGTGCAGCCGCGCATGGG
>CAZZNG010000024.1:0-33464 GCA_964655505.1 uncultured Litorilinea sp.
GCGCTGTCGCTTCCTCGTCCATCTCCGGATCAAACTCTGGATCGAACTCCGGGTCAAGCTCTGGCGAGAAGGCGAAAGGGGTGCTGCTGCGTGCGCCAAAAGTCATGCGACGGTGATGCACCGAACGGGGCGCAACCCGGCGCGCGCTGATCCCCTGTGGCGTAAACTTGTAACCCACCCCGCGCACTGTGACCAAACGCCGCGGATCGGAAGCATTATCCTCCAGCTTCTTGCGCAGACGGCGCACAGCCAACTCGACGATGTTTGAGTTGGTGTCCGCGGCTTCATACCCCCAGACTTCTTCGAGCAGTTCATCCTTGCTCACGGGGCGATCCACATGGCTCATCAGGTGGTGCAGCAGTTGATACTCGGTGCGGGTCAATTCGACCAGCCTGCCGGCCACCGTCGCCGCGCGCATCCCACTGTCGAGCCGCACGTCGCCATGTTCCAATACCTGTACTGTCTCTGTTTCCGGCTTGCTGGCGGTGCGGCGGAGGATGGCGCGAATACGCGCCTCCACTTCTTTGAACGTAAAGGGTTTTGTAATGTAATTGTCCGCGCCTAGCTCCAACCCACGCACAATATCGTCCGGGCGATTGAGCGCAGTCAGCATAATGATGGGCACATCCGACAGCTTACGCAGCTCTGAACAAACGGTAAAGCCGTCGATCCCCGGCATGAGAATGTCGAGCAAGACCAGATCAAAAGGCAGTTCTTGAAACAAGATCAGCGCTTCTTCACCGTCTTCGGCTGTGGTCACATCATAGCCCATGCGCTGCAAGGACATCTTGAGCAGGCTACGGATCATCTTCTCATCGTCCACGACCAACACATGGATTTTGTTCCCATTGGCCGTAGCGCGTCCGTCACTTACATATTCAGCACTTTGGCGTGCCGTTGAACTCCTCCGCATCGGCAAAAGTCCTTCCTCTTACCCACTTGCCGGTCGTCCGCTTGTCTCGTTAGCCACCCATCGGCGCGCAATCAAACAGCGCGACCAAACAGACGTTGTATCCATCTACCGGCATCTCACCTGTGTTTGTCTTACATCCCGTCGTTTGCTCTGCCGCGCTCCCGGCGAGGGCTGCGTGGCCCTATCTCACCGGCCCAACTCCGCCGGATGGTGTCTTGTCCGCCGGCTCGTTAATAGCGACGAAGGCAATCTGTCAAAGGCGAATCATCTATCACATTCATCTATCACGATGATTCGCCCACGGGACGGGGGCAAACACTCGGCGCGGGCTTTGGCCCTATCCTAGCACACGGCAAAAGACAGAAAATCGTACAAATGACGCAACTTCCAACAGCCAATCGACGGTTTCCGCGCGCCATGACACGCGATTGACATCCACTTTTTGGGGCTGATCGATTGGCTGTCGATAGGATGTAAGCGGTTACGTGCAAGGCAAAGCTGGGCAGTCTCCGCGGTGCCCCTCATTGGCCTCACAGCCTCATTGTGCGCTCAGATCTACGTCTGAGCCTCATCCAGCGAGGTCAACCCCTCTTTGAGCGCGTAGAGCGCGGCCTGGGTTCGATTTGCCAAATGTAGCTTGCTGAGGATATTGCTGACATGGGTGCGAACGGTTCGCTCGCTAATGACCAGCTTATTGGCGATATCTTGATTGGATAACCCTTGCGCTACGAGGATCAAGACCTCTGCCTCGCGGTCTGTCAGCGGCTCATCCGAAGGGGGGAGCGTTGTTGGGCGATTGAGTTCCCGAATCAACTTGCGTGCAATGGCAGGGTGGAGTGAGGATTCGCCGTGATAGACATCACGGATCGCCTGCAACAGATCTTGGGTCGATGTTTCCTTGAGCAAATATCCTAATGCACCGGCTTTGATGGCGGCAAATACCTTGTCGTCGTCCGAATAGCTTGTTAAAACCAAAATGCGCGCGCCGGGGTTCTCGTGCTTGATCTCCTCAATCGCTTCGATCCCGGTCTTGCGCGGCATCATCAAATCCATCAGCACGACATCGGGCTTCAATGATCGCGTCTTGAGCACAGCCTCCACCCCATCGGCAGCTTCGCCAATGACGTCAATGCCCTCGACATCTTCCAGCAGGGCGCTGAGGCCGCCGCGCACAACCGTATGGTCATCAGCGATCAGCACACGAATCGTTTCCGTCACCTATCCCTCCCTGCTATCCCATCGGCCCGGTAGCAATTTCGGTTTAAAATTTCAGCCGGACAGTGCCAATTCTGCGATAATTATACACCGAATCAGGCAAACGTCTAACTCTCTCCAGAGAACCCAGTGGAAAAACCTGTGGATAACAGTGGGCACAACTCTGCAGAACCGTGGGAAAGGCTGCGAACAAAAACGCTGTCGCGCGTGGAAAAGTCATTGTCAACCGGGGATTGCACTTATCCCCATCTTTCCACATTATCCCCAGGGTTATCCTATCTAGCGCGTCAATACCTACATCTTGTATTCGCGCCAAACGCCCCGCAAAAGTTATCCAATCTTATCGCGGGTTCTCCTACTGTTTATCCCCGTTCTCCCTACCTGCTCGTTTGGGATAAAAGGCAGCTATGTAGTACATGGACCCGTTTTGTGGGCTACATCTTGTAAGCATTGCTGCACTTTCCCAACTTATCCCCATTCTCCGCAGGCTATACTATGATCACTGCCTTTAAAGACTATATATATGATTGCAATTGTTTTTTTCTTTGTTATAAAGCAATCAGTCTAATTGCTCCCCAACCCTGCGCCGTGATGAACCATTCTAATAATCTGATTAGCAAATGATCTGATTAGGTATTTACCTGTGCAATCTACGGTCTACGCAGGCCGGGCCGTTCGATTGCCATCGGATGGGGCGCAAGTCGCTGCGTCTCCAGATCGTCCGGGTCTTCATTGGGGTCGGGCAGGATGATATTGCTGGGATTCAGAAATGGCAGCGGATCGGTAAAGCCGCCCCACCCGTCGAACCGGTTGTATGGCAAGATGCGTACGCCAAAATGCAGGTGGGGGAGGCCGCCCTGGCTGGGCCTGCCGGATCGCGCAATAAACTGGTTGCGCTTGATCAATTGTCCGGCTTCTACGCTGATCTCGCCCACATGGGCATAGAAACTTTCCCCCCAGCGGTGTTCAAGCTTCAGATAGCGGTCGAAGCCGCCGCGCTCGTAGCTGATTTCCATGACCCGGCCATCATCCACCGCGAAGAGGTGGCTGCCCGGCTCCAGCCCAAAGTCCACGCCAACATGCCCTTTGAGCGGAACGCCATTGTAGCGATATTGGGCATAGTGATCCGGATGCTGTCCGAAGAATTGAAGGATGGGCGCGGACGCATCGAACGGCGTGCTCAAGTAGATCCCCTCCGGCTCATAGATGCCTGCCATGAGCGGCTGGGTCATGTGCTTATATTTCATAAGAATCTGGTCGGCTGTTGCAGCGGAAAAACAAGGATGGTATGGCGATGATAAGTTGGATGGATGGTCTATGACAGCTTGCCCAATGTCACAGGTGGGGCGAGTGGGTGTGATGACGGCTGTGCTTGGTTGGGCAAACCTGTTGGTCGGCGCTGTGTCGGAATGGCCGCTGAAAGACCCGTGTCTTTATACAGTTCGAATACAGCTCTAACAGATATCTAACGTTAGCTTCTCGACAATTCGAATCGGCCTGATTATACTGCGATACGTTTGGTATATACAATGCACCATCACAAATGCACCATCACAGATCGCTTGTGGCCGATTCTCGTATGATATACGGTTGTACCGCACACAAGGACACGCACTGACTGACCAATTTGCGAGCCAATTTCTAGTATAGCCGGTCGCCAGGCTGGATGCAAGCATTTTCGCCCTGGCTGCCGGGTATTTTTGTTCAAGGGGTAGAGATTGGCAGAAGATGCAGATTGTGGCAGAATAGCGAGGTTATTTTGGCTTGTTCCCATTCAAGCCTGCTCCTGTTTAATGGGTAACGTTTAATTGGTAACGTTTAAACAGTCGTGTTTTCGTCGTCGCGTTCCATTCGGGTATAGAAGTTGATGCGCTTCGTTTATTGAGCGCCGGGCCAAGCACGCCGGCGCAGCGCTGCAACTTTAACTAAATTGTTTGTTGAAGGAGAGATCGTCGTGCCAATCTACGAATTTGTCTGCCAGAATTGTGGTCACGAATTCGAGCACATCCAGTCTTTTTCGGACGAGAGTGCACCAGCCTGCACAAATTGTGAGAGTCGCGAAGTCGTGCGGCGTTTGGGACGACCAGCGATTCACTTCAAGGGCAGCGGCTGGTATATTACCGACAGCAAGCGGTCCAATAGCGCCAGCAGCGCCGATAAAAGCAGCGAGAGCAGCAGCGGTGAAAAGGTCGAAAAGAAGAGCGAGACCAAAAGCGAAAGCACAAAGGAATCGACCACACCCGTCGCCGCGGATTAACGCCCGGCTTCGACGCTGTGCAAGGCTGCGAGCCTCGCGCAACTGGATAGACTCGATTGGCAGCGCCTGTCGCATCATGCGGCGGGCGCTGTTTCTTTCTGACGATGACGAGCAGCAGGCAATTTGGCGTGATAACAAGCTACTAGTCAGCCACACGGGATTGGTGTAGAATGGGGGCGTCGGGTTGACCGTAGGTCTTCATTAGACAATCTCCACCTGTCGATCACCTCATGATCGCGCAGATCCGGTCACCAGATCAGCGCACAAGTCATCATCGCATTGATCGGCTTGCTTAATCCACAATTATCACCCACGGCATTATTAGGAGGGGACGAATGACGGTTCCAAAGCGGTTTGGCGTACTGCGCTTCTTTGGCACACTGTTGAAAGTGATTGCTTGGATCGTCCTGGTGTTGAGCGTGTTGGGCGCAATTATTGCGGTCGTGGCGGGCAGTGCTTTTTCCGGTACGCTCACCCAGTTGTTGGGCGAAGGTGCAGCCGGGCTGGGCGCAGGCGGCGGCATTATCGCCGGGCTGGGGCTGTTGATTATGGGGCTTTTCTATTTTCTTGTGCTCTATGTGACGGGGGAGAGCTTGCATCTGCAGGTGGCTGTGGAGGAGAATACACGGCTGACCGCGGCGCTCCTCTTGCGGATGCACCAAGAGGGACAAGGCGAAGCCTCTGCTGCCTATGGCCCAGCAACGGGCGGCTTCATCAACGAGCCATTTGAGAATTGACCCACACGTCCTCTATATGCCGGGCTTGCTGTGGCTGGGTGCTGTGGCTGGGTGCTGTGGCTGAATGATGGACTGATCTGCTAGGTGGGTCCATCGCACAGGCAAGACGCAGACGGGTACATCCAACCGGGTGTGCCCGTTTTTGATTGGGGATTGTGGTTGGGGCGACGAGAGGGGTTCGCTACTCTTCGACGGTTAACTTGTCGTAGATGAGGTTGAGCAGGAAGGTGCGTTCTTGCTCCCCGTCGAAAAGGATGGTGACGGTTGTGTCGTCTGTGATGCTGTCTGCGGCGTTTGTGCCGTTGCTGCCCGCGGGCGTGTTCAGGGCAGTGATCACACCTGGGCCAAATTTGCTGTGGACGACGCGGCGGCCTTCGCCCAGCTTGGCCTGGAGTTTGCGCTGTACTTTGGTCGAGACAGGTTTGGGCGGCGGCGCAGGCTCGACCACATTGCCCAACTCACGGTCGCGCCAGCTTTCGGCCAAGTTCGCCAACATTTGCTCCGGTTGGCGCGCCAACGAACGGCGGAGTGCTTCGGCCTCATCGCGCGCCGCGCTCAGTCGTGGCTGCCATTTGCTCTTTTCCGCCACAGGCCGGTCGCCTTGGGCCAAGAGCCGCGCCGCACGCGAGACGACACGAATCAGCGCGTCCATCTGTTTGGCCGGTTCTTCCAGCGGATCGACCAGGCACAACGCCACCCCATGTTGGCGGCAGATCTCGGCGCGGGTCTGGTCGCGCTGTTCATCTTCCAGCGCTTCCCAATCGCTCTGCCGTCCCTGGCCTTTGGCTGTCAAGCCCACATAGCGCACGGCAATGCCGACATCCGGATAGAGGAGATCCAGCTTGAGCCGGCGGCGCGTGGCTGGGTTGACCAACCAGGCTGGACTGGCGTTTTCTTGACCGGGTATATCTTTGAAGACGCGCGCCATAATTTCGCGCCATGCGCTGAGGGCGAGGTATGGGCTAACCATGGTCACCAGGATAGCACATCCGTTCCCGGATGGCAACTTAGCTGCATCACCAACAGCCATTTTTGCGCCGCTCATTTTGCGCGGATCGTGCATGGCTGTGGGGCGTCTCATGCCTATACGCGGGCCGATGCTATAATGGCGGGCTATGGCAACTTTTCCGACTTCGCACGATTCGCAACCCGACTCTGACGTGCCACCCTCGGAGACGATACACGCTTCACCGGCTGCGCGTGATGACTCCTCTGCCCAACTCGATCAGCGTAAGTTGGCCGGTGCAGCCCTGATCGTCATGCTCTTTTTTGTGCTCAGCCGCGCCACTGGGCTGCTGCGCGAGATTGTGATCGGCGATCAATTTGGCACAAGCGCCGAGTTGGACGCTTACCTAGCCGCCTTTCGCGTGCCCGACTTGTTGTTTCAACTGGTCGCGGGCGGCGCGCTGGGCAGTGCATTTATTCCGACCTTTGCCGCCTACCTGGTGCAACGTGACCGCGCCGACGCGTGGCGCTTGTTTAGCCGGGTGCTCAACCTGGTGACGCTGCTGCTGATCGTGGCCGCAGGAGGGGCCAGCCTGCTGGCGGAGCCGTTGGTGCGCTGGGTGATCGCGCCTGGCTTCGACCCGGCGCAGCAGCAATTGACCGCTCATCTCATGCGTTGGATGCTGCTCAGTTCGGTCATCTTCGGCGCGAGCGGCTTGGTGATGGGCGCGCTCAATGCGCTGCAGCATTTCCTGCTGCCTGCGCTCGCGCCGGTCCTCTACAATGTATCGATCCTGCTGGGCGCGTGGCTGCTTGCCCCCCGCATGGGGATCTATGGCGTGGTAGTGGGCGCGGTGGTCGGTGCGCTGGCCCATTTCCTGGTGCAACTGCCCGGGCTTTGGCAGCAGCGGGCGCGTTACAGCTTTGACCTGACCCTGCGCGATCCCGGCGTGCGCGAGGTCGCCCGGCTGATGGGGCCGCGCGTGCTGGGGCTGCTCTTTGTTCAACTGCATTTCTTGGTCAACACGATCTTGGCAAGCGGGCTGGCAGAAGGCAGCCTGAGCGCGCTCAACTACGCCTGGCTGTTGATGCTGCTGCCGCTGGGCATCTTTGCCCAAGCCATTGGCACAGTGGTTTTTCCCACCTTTGCCGCGCAGGTTGCAGCCGGTGAGCAGGATCGGCTGGGCGCTTCGTTCACCCAGATCGCCCGCTTGGTCATCTTTTTGACCCTGCCCGCGGCGCTGGGCCTGTGGGCGCTGGGCAAACCGCTGGTGCGCCTCTTGTTGGAGCATGGCGAGTTTGGCCCGGAGAGTACGGCGATGGTGACCTATGCGCTGACTTTTTATGCGCTGGGGCTGCTGGGCCATGCGGGTGTGGAGATCGGCGTTCGGGTCTTTTATGCGCTGCACGACACATGGACACCGGTGCGCATCGGCGTCGGCGCGATGGTGCTGAATATCTTGTTAAGCCTGCTGCTGGTGCGTCCCCTCTCATTTGGCGGGCTGGCGCTGGCGAATAGCGTCGCCACGCTGTTGGAGATGATCTTGCTGCTCTGGCTGCTGCACCGGCGGTTGGGCGGCTTGGACTTGTCGCGGCTGGGGCTGACGCTGTGGCGCAGCGCGCTGGCCGGCGGCGTCATGCTGGCTGCGATCTGGGGATGGTTGGCGTGGGCCAATGCGCGGCTTGCGCCAGGCATGCCGCTGGTTTGGGGGACGGCCCTTGGCGGGTTGGTGTTGGCTGTGGTTGTCTATGGCGGCGTAGCGTTGCTGTTGGGCCGGGGCGAAGTGCATACCCTGCGGGCCGCCTTGCAGCGGCGCAAGCTGGCCTAGGCGCGCTGCTTCCCCCTCGTTTCCTCTCGACTAACGCAACACTAACTCTTTTCTAATCTTATTTATGTTGATCGCATGGTACAAATAAAGGGCATGCAACCAATCTGCCTGCATGTGCGTAGGAATATATAGCAGCAATCCGCTAAGGCGGAAACCGGCTCGTAGATGACTGGAAGCCGATAGGGACAATCTAGTGAGAATCATCTAGCCGGAATATACGCGAGACTACGGTTTTGTGACTGGATCTCTGCCAGGATGCTGCCAAACAGGGTGGAAAGCTGTTAAGCTCGTTTGTGAACCTGTATCGGGTTCATACGCTGCCGCTAATCGTTTGGCGGGACCTTTGTCATCTCAATTCTTACAAGGTTTGATTTTTAATCGACAGGTTTACGAACAACTTACTATACGACTTACCATACGACGATAAGGAGTGTCGACGGTGTTCTTTTTTGATCCGCTTTACTTTCTGTTTGCTCTGCCGGCGCTCTTGCTCGGTCTTTATGCCCAGTGGCGGGTACGCTCGGCCTTTGCCCACTATTCGCGCGTGCGCGCGGCGACCGGCATCACCGGGGCACAGGCAGCGCGGCGCATCTTGGATGCGAACGGGCTGCAACATGTCGCGGTGGAGCGCGTTGGCGGTACACTCTCCGACCATTATGACCCGCGCTCTAAGACGCTGCGCCTAAGCCCGGAGGTGTACGGTACGCCGTCGCTGGCCGCGGTGGGCGTAGCGGCCCATGAAGCGGGCCATGCGCTGCAAGACAAGACAAACTATGCGCCGCTGCAACTGCGGTCGGCCATGGTCCCAACGGTGCAATTCGGCAGTTGGCTTGGCCCGATCATCTTCATTGCGGGCCTCTTCTTGCCTGGCTCGTTGGGCACGACGATTGCTTGGATTGGCTTGCTGATCTTTGCCGCGGTCGCGCTCTTTGCGCTGGTGACGCTGCCGGTGGAGTTCAACGCCAGCAAGCGCGCCAAGGAACTGCTGGTGACGACGGGGATCTTGGCCCCGCAAGAGGTGAAGGGCGTCGACAAGGTGTTGGATGCGGCTGCGCTGACCTATGTGGCGGCTGCGCTGCAAGCCATTATGACGTTGTTGTACTATGCGTCGATCCTAATGGGGCGGCGTGACTAAAGGAGGATCAACCATGTTTACACGCTCGCCGATCTTTGTAAGCCTGCGCAGCAGCCGTTTCGCGCCCAAGCGGGGCGGCTCGTGGCTGTGGCTTGCACCTGGGATCTCGCTGCTTTTGCTGGCCTTGGCGATCATGATCTGGCCGGAGTTGTTGGCCTATCTTGTCGCCGGGGCGCTGGCTGTGGCGGGCACAACCCTAACCGCGTGGGGATGGGCCATGCGCCAGGCGACGCGCTATCAGTCACGCGAGACAGAATATCGCGTCTACCCGCGTGAAGTCTATTAATCTGCCAACCACGCTTGGCTGCGCTGCGCTTTGAGAGACGCTTGTAGAAAAGGCCTGCTGAGACGGGCCTGCGTCGAGGCATGAAGCCCACTGTCTGCGGATGGTGGGCTTTTTGATCCAGTTATCCCCAGCCTAGTTATCCCCAGGTCACTCAACTTATCCACTGTTTCCCCCAAGTTATCCCCAGGTGTGGGGAGGCGTGCTTGTATAGGGCACACCAGGTGGCTGCCCCGGCGCGTGACAGCATCATTGGGGCGGGATCCGATGGCCGTTACGCAGCCGTCTGCTCGGATGATATAATGGGTGGTGATTTTTAACCCGCTACCGATCGTGCGCTGCTTTTTTCCAAGCCAACACAAACCAACACATGATCAAAAAACGTGTCCGCTCCGGTATCAATGACCGCGCGTGGAAGGCCGCGTACCAAAAGAAAAGGCAATGGTGATGAGTGGGAAGATCCTGGTTGTCGACGATCAGGTGGTGATGCTGCGCTTAATGAGCCATCCGCTTGAGCAAGAGGGTTTTGTGGTTATCACTGCAATGACCGGCCAAGAGGCGCTGCAAAAGGTGCAGCGCGAGCAGCCTGATTTGGTCATTCTCGACATTATTCTGCCCGATATGAACGGGATCGATGTGTGCCGCCGGATGCGCCAGGAGATGAATTTGGTCGACCTGCCGATTATTCTCTTGAGCGGGCGAACAGAGGTGGCAGCCAAGATTCAAGGCTTGGAGGCGGGCGCGGATGAATATGTAACCAAGCCGGTGGACCCCAAAGAGATGACGGCGCGCGTCAAGAGTCTGTTGGTCCGCACGCGCCAACTGCGCCAAAGGAGCACCTCTGGATCGGGACCGGCCTCGATGCGCCGCGCCCAGTCGATCGCTGTGATCGGCGCAAAGGGGGGCGTCGGGGTGACAACGTTGGCGGCGAACTTGTCCATGGCGCTTGCTATGCGCGGTCAAGGCGTGATCGCCGTGGAACTGCGCCCTTATTTCGGCACGTTGGCCCGCCACTTTGGGCTTTCCTCTCGGTCCGGGTTGAGCGAGTTGTTGGAACTTATCCCCAAGAATATCACCGACATGCAGGTGAGTCGGCGGCTGGACCCAGCGCAGCACGGTTTGCAGCTTCTGTTGGGGCCTCAGCAGTTGAAGGAGTATCGGGAGATTCAGAGCGAGCAGGCTGAGGCGATTATGAGCGCAATGTTGGGGCTGGCAGACGTGATTGTCTACGACCTGCCGCATATGCCCTCGGTCGCCAACCGCGCGGTGCTGCGCGCAGCCCGGCAGGTGTTGGTGGTCGTGGAACCGGACGGCGATGCGGTGGCCTCGGCACAGGCATTGGTCGAACTGATGCGCGCTTGGTCGATCGCGCCCAATGTGTTGAAGCTGGTTGTCGTCAACCGCACACAGGCCGCGCAATCGATTTCGGCTGCCGAGATCCAGCGTATTACCGGCTGCGAACTCTATGGAACGGTGACGGCCGCGCCGGATGCCGCCATCGCCGCCACCAACCAGGGAAAGCCCATTGTTCTCTCGTCGCCTAATTCGTTGGTGGCCGGTACGCTGTTTGAGATTGCCGACCGTACGCGCGCGGCGCTGGCGCCGATTGGCCGGTTACAGTAGCACGCAGGCACACTGCTTGCGTGGAGATAATTTAGCAATCATAAATTTTGCGATCAAAAAGGGGACGCTGCCTGGACAGCGTCCCCTTTTTTGTTGTGCAGCAAGCTAGCGCACAGTCCACTTTCTACAGTCTATTCTCTGAGGTGGGGCAGGAAGATGTACGATTTGTCCGGCTCAACCGGCAGCAGGTTCACTGTCGTGCTCGCGGTGGCCGTGGCCGAGATGACGCGGCCTGGCGGGTTGCTCGGCTCGCCGCCGGGCGCGGTGATCGAAATGATGCTCGTCCAGGTGACGCTGCTGGTGGCGCTGTAGGTCGGCGTGTGGGTGATGAAATGGGTATAGCTCATGCCGGGGCCAAGCGTGTAGGGAACGCGCACCTGCAGCCCTTCGAGCGCTTGGTCGTCGATGAAGTGATGGGTGAGCGTGATGTCGCCCGTGTTCTGCACCTGGTAGCAGTAGGTGACGGCAGTGCTGACTGGGACGGTGATGCTGCTCTCGTCGCTGCAGAGCGGCGTCTGCCCGGCTAGGCCGACCGTCTTGGTCAGGACGATCTGCGGTTCGCAAGTGCCCACGCGCGCACCGTGATAGCCGTAGGCTTTGCCTGTGGGCAGGGGCGGTTCGCCTGCCATCTTGCCGCCATATGCGCCGACCAGCACGTCATCCAACCCGTCGCCGTTGACATCGCCGGTCAGGGCCACGGAATGGCCGTAGTTGTCGTTGTCGTATTCGCCGGTGGCGGTGAAGATGGGGCTGGGTTGCACGCCGTCATAGCAGCCCGCATAGATGTAGGCTTTGCCGGTTGCGGTGAGAATGTCTGTGCCGAAATGGTAAGCGCCGACCATGACATCGTCAAAGCCATCGCCGTTGAGGTCGCCGCCGCCGCTGACCGTGAAGCCATAGTGGTCGTTGCCGGTTTCGCCCAGCGCAATGAGTTGAGGCGTGGTGATCAAGCCGGAGGGGCTGCCCAGGTAGACGTGCATGAGGCCGTGGGTGGTGGTGACCCAGCAGGTGGCGCTGTCGGTGCCGGAAGGCAAGATCGTGATTGCGGTGCCGACCAACTCCAAGTTGATCGAGAATGGGCTGCTGCGTCCGGGTGATTTTATCGACCTGATGGCGACGTTCTCTGTAGAGGTGCAGCGCGGGACAAGCAAGTCGCCCATGCCCAAGACGCTTTCCATGCTCCAGAATCTGGAGATTCACGCCATTATTGTGCCTTCCTCGCTGGAGGACAGCGCGCAACAGCCGGGCGGGATGCAGCCGGGCGGTGTGTTCCACACCCTAGACGAAAGCGGTCAATCGGTGCTGTTGGCAATCGACCCGCAGGACGCGCTGACCATTCGTCATGTGCTGGATGTCGGGGGGGCGTTGGATCTGGCGCTGCGCCCCAAAGGAGATGAGACGGTGGCCGAAACCGAAGTGGTGGATGAGTTCTATCTGGCCGACCGCTACAACATTGACTTGAATCGAAACTAACAGCCCGCGCTTTTGGCTTATGAGACGCAAGAGGGAACGAGGTTGAACGGTATGGAACAAGGGCTGCAACTGGCGTTAATTACAAATGACTCTTTCCGGGCAGAGGCCATCGCGACTGTGATGAATGGACTGCAGTGGCGCTTGGTGCCGGGCATTGGCGAGGTGCAGCCGCTGAACTGGCTGCGGCGCACCCAGGTGGAACTGGTGCTGGTCGATCTGGATGTGCCCAACGCCATCGGCCTGCTGGCGGAGATTGCGAATACGCTGCCGCATGTGACCGCGCTGGCGCTTGTGACGCCTCAACGTCTCATCGAGCTGCAAGAAGCGCTCATGGCCGGTGCGGCGAGCTTTGTGGCGTTCCCCATCGAGCCGCAGCAATTTATGACCACCATCTTGCGCGCGGCGCAAGAGGCCCCCAATCGAGGGCAAGCCAAGCGTGGGCGGTTGGTCGCCGTGGCAGGGCTAAAGGGGGGCGTGGGGCGCACGACTTTGGCAGTCAACTTGGCTGTGGCGCTGCGCCAGCGGGTTGACCAAGATGTGGTGCTGATGGAGGCCCATCATGGGCTGAGCGATCTTTCGCTGGCGTTGAATTTGCTGCCGCGCCACACGATTGCGAATCTGGCCGAAGAAAGCAACATCGACGCCGACGTGATCGAGGGACATCTGCAAAGCCATGCGTCGCGCGTCAAGGTGTTGGCCGCGCCGCCGGATGTGTCCCAACTGGTCGAACTGCCGGTCGAAACGTGGCGGCTGCTCCTGACGCAATTGGCCGAGTTGTTCCCCTATGTGATTGTGGACACAGCAGCCGTGACCGATGGGGTTTTGTCAGAGGTGCTGACGCTGGCCGACGACATTGTGGTGGTGACCGGGCCGGATCTAGCGGGGCTGCGTAGCGCGGTGGTGCTTTTGCAGACGCTGGACGACGCGGAAACGGTTCATGCCCGCACCCATGTGGTGCTCAACCGAGCGGGGGTGCGCGGGGGCGTCGGCGAGGCGGCCTGTGCCAAACAGCTTGGCGAGCCGATTGCGGTGGCTGTGCCCGACGATGTGGCGCTGGCGACTTTTGCGCTCAACCGGGGCGTGCCCTTTGTGTTGAGCCATCCGCGGTCGATTGTCAGCCGTAAGGTGCAGGACTTGGTGACGACGGTCTTTGACCTCAAAGACGCCCCGGCTGCGGGGCTGTTGAGCGGGATGAAGTCGATACGGCTGCCCCAGCGCAACCGCACTGTGCAGCAAGCGATTGCGCGCGGTTGACGGTTGGCGCATCGGGAAGCGGACACTGCTGAAACGGCGAAAGCATGAAACGGCGGAAGCAGTAGAGAGGACAAGGCGACAATGAACTGGGTTCCACTGATTGCAGGGTTGATCACCATTGCCGTCTTTATGCTGATGGTGGGGATTTATCGCTGGCTGGGCTGGACGCGCGACGTCGAAAGCCGGCTGCGCGAGTCGTTGGCTCCTGTGGAGGCGGAGACATCACGCGCACGCACACGCATCGCCGACCGCATGAGCAATCGCCTCAGCCGTATGAGCTTTGGCGAGCGGCTGGAGCGGCAGCTAGTGGCCGCGGACAGCAGTCTTTCCGTCGGCGAGTTCATGCTGACGCGCATTGGCGTTGCCCTCGGCTGTTTGCTCTTGGGCTGGTTGATCTCCGGGTATCTGATCGGCGGGCTGCTCCTCTCCTTCATCGGCTGGCTTGTGCCTGGGATTTGGTTGAGCCGGAAGCAGGGCAAGCGCGCCAAGGCATTTGCCGATCAACTGCCGGATATGCTGACCATGTTGATTGGTTCGCTGCGTGCCGGGTATGGCCTGCTCTATGCCATTACCGTGATCGAAAAAGAGATGCCGGAGCCGATTTCGACCGAGTTTGGCCGCGTCGTGCGCGAGACCGCGCTGGGCTATACCATCGGCGATGCGCTGGATCATCTGGTGCAGCGGGTGCAGAACGAAGATTTGGAATTGATTGTGACAGCCATTCACATTCAAAACGAGGTGGGCGGCAGCTTGGCCGATGTGCTGGACACGATTTCGCGCACGATCCGCGAGCGTATCCAGTTGAAGGGGCAGATTCGGGCCATCACATCGCAGCAGCGCATGACGGGCACGCTGCTTTCGGCGCTGCCGATTGTGCTGGGGACAGTGCTTTTTATGATGAATGCCGAGTACATGATGGCAATGTTTCGCCCCGGCTGGCCCATCCTCATCCCGTCCAGCGCATTGGTGATGGTCATCTTTGGCAACATCGTGATGCGAAAGGTGATCCAGATCGATGTGTAATGCGGTCTGGGTCCGGTTCGGACCGGCTGTGGATGGTGGTTTAGATGGGCAGACAGACGAGAAGAATGGCTAGAGAGAGAGGGACAGGGCAGTGAGCGCTTCACCGTTATTCATTTCGTTGTTGGCAGCAGCCTGTGTCTTTGCGGTCTTTATGGCGCTGCGTTCGATGCAGACACGCAACCAGGTTTCGGCTGTGGGCGCAACCTTGACGCGCAACGCGCCGCCGGATGTACGCGCGATGAAGCTGCGCCAGCCGTGGAGCGAGCGGGTGCTCAAGCCTCTGCTGCGGCGGCTCTACCGCTTGGGGCGCTATCTGACGCCCTCGCGCAACATTAGCCAGCTACAGCAAAACCTCATCGTCGCGGGGCTGCCCGGCGGGCTGACGGTGACCGACTTCTTGGGGCTGCGTTTTTTGGCCGGGGCGAGCTTGGGCGGGCTTTTCTTTGCGCTGATGGTAACCCGCCAGTCACCGCTGCAAGCCGTGCTCTTTGCCATGATCGCCTTTTTGATCGGGCTGTATATGCCCAACTTCTGGTTGAGCAGCAAGGTGTCGGCACGCCAAAAGGCGATTGCACGGGCCTTGCCCGACACGCTGGACATGATGTCGATCTGTGTCGATGCAGGGTTGGGCTTTGAGGCCGCCATTCAGAAGGTCGCCTATCAATCAAACAACGAGTTGGCGCTGGAACTGCGGCGGGTCATCAGCGAGATTCGGGTCGGCGTATCGCGCGCCGATGCGCTGCGCCACCTGGCCGAGCGCACGCAAGTGCCAGATGTTGCCGGGTTCGTCGCGGTGCTGGTCCAGGCCGACCGGCTTGGGATTGCCATCCGCAATGTATTGACAACCCAGTCGGCCCAGATGCGCGTTCAGCGACGGCAGCGGGCCGAGGAAGAAGCGGGGAAGGCCCCGATCAAGATGATGATTCCGTTGGGGTTGTTTATCTTCCCTGCCATGTTTGCCGTCATCTTAGGCCCCGCGATCCCCAAGTTGGTCGATGCGTTCGCCAAGTAGCACACGGGTTATTGATACGGGGATATTGATACAGGGTCAGTGGCGCGGAGCTGGTTGCGCGGTGGAATGGGTGTCCGTTGAGGCAGTGGGTTGACGTGCATGTCGATAAGAATGTGACGATAGAAAATGCGCAGCGAGAATCAGGATCAATCAGGTCAGACCATGTGGAATGCAGACGGCGATCCGTTTGCTAATTCAGCAGCCAGTGAGGAGCCGCTCTTCCCTGCTGATCCATTCGGCAATGACAGCACAGACGGCACAGAGCAGGCTGCGCCAGACAATCCACCTGCGACACCGGACGCGCCGGAGACAGCGCCGCGGCCGCTAATGCAGCACTGGGACAAGGGGCGACCGATGCCCACGCCTGCGCTGCCGCCGGTCGACTATGGCGCGCACGCCGCTTCTCAGACAAACCCTGCCAACGCGGAGCCGGCGGGCGGTGCACCGATCGCCTTGCGCGCCGCGGCTGCACCGCGCAGCCGTTTGGGGGGAGCGCGCCATGCCGGTTACACCCATGATCCCCGCTTTGCCGTCGTGACCGACCTGATGCAGCACGGCGCTTGGCCGCAAGCTCTGGAGAAACTGCGTGCATTGCAGGCGGACTATCCCCAGGCGACCAATCTGGCCGCGCTGGTGGATGAAGCCGCGCTGAAGGCCGAGTTGATGGAGGCGTGGGCGCACCGCATCAAGGGGCGGCGGCTGACGGTGGGACAAGCCTGGCTGCTGCGCCGCTCACTGCCCTTTGTGCTGCTGCTGACCCTTTTTGTCGGCATTGCGCTGTTCTACCAGAGTTTTGTCGCACCGTCGCGCCAAGTGGTGGCGCTGGAGCAGGCCAACCAGGCCCAAGTCAAAGAAGCCCTGGGCCTGATCCAGGTGGGCGATTTTACACTGGCGATGGGGCTGTTGGAAGAGGTGCTGGCGCGCGACCCGGAGAATGTGGACGCACGCCAAGGACTCGAATCTGCGCGCACGCAGTTGGGGCTGACGGTGAATTATGACATTGCGCTAGAGGTGGCCCAGGCCGGAAATCTGCCGCGTGCCATTGCCATCTTGCAATCGATCAAGGGCAAGTCGCCCTCTTTCCGGGATGTGGACGCGCAGATCAGCCGCTTGACCAAGCAGGCTGAAGTGCAGGACACGCTGGCCGCGGCGGAGCGTTCCTTTAGCCAGCGCCGCTGGCTGGAAGCGACCCAACGCTATGAGCTGGTGGCCGCGCTGCAAAGCGATTATGAAGCAGAATTGGTGCAGGCGCGGCTGAATCAAGCCTATTTCAATGCAGGCATGGAACTTGCCACTTCATGGCCGCGCCAAGGCGCGGGGCCGGAAGAGGCTCGCAGCTATCTACGCAAGGCGCAGTTGTCTGGCGCTCAACGCACCCAGGCGAACGATGCCATTGAGCGTCTCGACGTTTACCTTGCCGGGGCGAAAGCGGCGGAAAGAAAAGAACTCAGCGCTGCCATCAACTACTGGCGCGGTCTGTATGACCGAGACCCTGGCTATCTGGGCGGCTACCTGGCCGAGCAGCTTTATCGGGTTTATCTCGATCTGGGCGCCCAGGTTGCGGGGGACGGCAAGCTCGACTATGCGCGTGAGTTGTATCAATTAGCTGCCGATTTGCAAGTGGCCGACCCGTCCGAGGCAAATCGGCGCTTGGGGGCGCTGGCTGCTGCGCCAACACCCACGCCGACCCCGCTGCCCCAGCCGACCGCGTTCCCGGTCTTCATTGCGCCGGTTGCCACGGCTGCGCCGCCAGCGCCGACGCCCACGCCGACCCCGGCCAACACTTATGTCGGTTGGATTGCGTTTCGCAGCACGCGTGATGGCGGCGAGGCGATCTATATCATGCGGCCAGACGGCAGCGACCAACAGCGAGCGCCGCAGGAGATCGCATCGCAGATCGATGCGCTCTACGCACAGGGGCGTCTATCGCCGGACGGGGCGCGCGAGGTCTATGTACAGACCGCGCCCGATCGCAGCGACGCCAATGTGTTCGTCACGCATGGGCCGGGCCAATCGCCCACGATGTTGACCAACGAGACAGGCGATGAGTATGACCCGCGCTGGTCGCCCAACGGCGAATGGATTACCTATGTGGGAAACAGCACGGGCAACGACGAGATCTATCTGGTGCGGCCTGATGGGAGCGATAAGCGCCAACTGACCTGGAATGAGTGGCCGTGGGACAAACATCCATCCTGGTCGCCCGACAGCAGCCAGATTGCTTTCTTTAGCAATCGCAGCGGCAAGCGTCAGATCTGGATCATGTCCTATGACGGGACGAATCAACGGAACATTAGCAATAACGGGTACGAGGATTGGGACCCGGTTTGGCTCAAGTAGTGGCCTAGCCATTGATTGGAGCCGTTCAGTAGAGAAGGAAGTAGACTATGGCGCTTTTTGGCAATCGTACACCCCCTCCTCCACCGCCGCCTAACAATCGTCGTCCGGTGCGGACTGTACCGCCGCAGCCCGCACAGACAATTAAGCCTGCCCCGGCTGCACCCGCGCCGAAGCCCAAGCCCGCCGCGGTCCCGGCCAAGACGGGGTACAACCCGCCGCCGGAATTTCATGCTGTGCGCGCGCAGGTGCAGCAGTTCTTGGTCAACGAGGTCAAGTCGGCCACCGACATTCACGACCCGGAGGAGATCCGCACGCTGCTTGATCCGATCTTCACCAAGGCGCTGAACGATGCGAACTTGGTGGTGAGCCGGGTCGAGCGCGAGCAGATGATGGGCCTGATCATGGCCGACATCCTGGGCTATGGTCCCATTCAGCCGCTATTGGACGACGAAGATATCAGCGAAATTATGGTCAATGGCCCGTCCCAGGTCTACATCGAGCGCAAAGGGCGCTTGATGCTTTCTGATGTGAAGTTCATTGACAACGACCATGTGCTGCGCGTGATCGAGCGCATCGTCGCGCCCCTGGGACGGCGTATTGATGAGTCGTCGCCCATGGTCGATGCACGCTTGCCCGACGGTTCGCGCGTGAATGCCATCATTCCGCCGCTGTCGCTGGTGGGGCCAGCTATCACGATTCGTAAATTCCGCAAGGATTCGCTCAAGGTCGACGATCTGATTGGCTTTGGTTCGATCACGCCCGAATTCGCCCAGTTCATGAAGGCGTCGGTGCACGCGGCGCTCAACATCATCATTAGCGGGGGAACCGGTTCCGGTAAGACAACGCTGCTCAACGTGCTATCCGGCTTCATTCCCGAAGACGAGCGCATTCTCACCATTGAGGACGCGGCGGAGCTTCAACTGCAGCAGCCGCATGTGGTGCGTCTGGAATCGCGACCGGCCAACATCGAAGGCAAGGGCCGCATCGGTATTCGCGACCTGGTGGTCAACAGCCTGCGTATGCGCCCCGACCGCATCGTCGTCGGCGAATGTCGCAGCGGCGAAGCGCTGGACATGCTCCAGGCCATGAATACAGGCCACGACGGATCGCTGACCACGGTCCACTCCAACAGCGCGCGCGACACGCTCAACCGTCTGGAGACGCTGGTGTTGATGGCCGGGATGGATCTGCCTGTGCGTGCGATTCGCCAGCAGATCGCGTCGGCAGTTGATTTGATTATCCATCAGGAACGGCTGCGCGACGGCAGCCGCAAGGTGGTGCAGTGTTCTGAAGTGCTGGGCATGGAAGGCGACACCATCGTCATGCAGGACATTTTCGTCTTTGAGCAGACGGGCATCGACGAGAACGGCAAGATCATCGGGGAACTGCGCCCGACCGGTCTGCGCCCGCGTGCCAATGAGCGCATTGAAGAAGCGGGGATTCACCTGCCGCCCAGCATCTTTGGCCTGCAAGACACCAGCAGTTGGTACGACTCGCAGTAAGCGCGGCGGCTGTCGGGCTGTGCAGCCACAGCTTATTCACAGCCCACTTGCAGCCTATTGCTGCGCGGCGAGAGCTTTGACAGGGCGCGGGCGACGCATTAAACTGACCGGACAGGCGCATAGGGTGGGCCTGTCCGGTTTTTTGTTTGGGCTGTCAAGCACGACTCTTTTGCCGTCTTTGGACGCGCTTGTTCGGGTCGGCAATCGGCAGCCAACCATACACCCTCAACCATACGCTCTTAACCATACACCCTGCGGAGAAGCGACGCCATGTCTGTGGAGTTGATCAAGGAGTTGTGTGAGACACCGGGCGTGCCCGGTCGCGAGGAACGTCTGCGCGCTGTGGTGCGGCGTGAACTGGCCGGTTTGGTCGACGAGATGCGCGTCGACGCGCTGGGCAATCTGATCGGCGTCAAGCGCAACGACGGTGCGCCCAAGCTCATGATCGCGGCCCACATGGACGAGATCGGCTTTATCGTTTCCTACGTTGACAAGGAAAAGGGCTGGCTGCGTCTGGTACCGCTGGGCGGGCACGACCCGCGCAATATGACCGCGCAGCGCGTGCTGGTTTCCACAGCCGAGGGCGATCTGCCGGGCATCCTCTATCCAGGCCTCAAGCCGCCGCATATTGCCAGCGAGGAGGACCGCAAGAAGCAGCCGCAAGTGAGCGACTTTATTGTCGATCTGGGGCTGCCGGGCGCGGTGGTGGCAGAGCGCGTGCAGATCGGCGACATGGTGACGCAGCAGCGCGAGTTCATGCAGATCGGCGATTGTTATTCGTCCAAGGCCATGGACGACCGCATCTCGCTCTATATCATGATCGAGGCGCTGCGCCGGGCACAATCGTCGGGCTTCGAGGTCTATGCCGTGGCGACGACGCAAGAGGAGGTTGGGCTGCGCGGCGCGCTGACCAGCGCGTTTGGCGTGCAGCCGGATGTGGGCATTGCGCTGGATGTGACCTTGGCGGTCGATCTGCCCAATATCGCCGCGCACGAAGTCGTCACACGCCTGGGCGAAGGAACAGCCATCAAGCTGCTCGACAGTTCCGCCATTTCGCACCCCAAGCTGACCGCGGAACTGCGCCGTTTGGCCGACAGCCGCGGCATCAAGTGGCAGCATGAGATCCTCCCGCGTGGGGGCACAGACGCGGGGGCCATGCAGCGCGTCCACAGCGGGACAGCCGTCGCCACCATCTCCACCCCTACCCGCTACATTCACAGCCCGGTCGAGATGGTGCATAAGGACGATGTGGAGGCAGGTATTGCGCTGCTTGCCGCGTTCATCGAAGAGGGTGCAAGCGCGGATCTGACCCTGACTTAATGTGGCTGGATGTGCTGTCGTATCTGTTCCGGCACAAGGGATTTGGTGCAAGGTATTTGGGCGTAGGGTGAGCCTGTGCCGCGCCGGAGCAGGTTGCCCCCACGGGGCGATATGATGAAAGCAATCCGACTTGGGCTTGGCCTGGCAGCCGGATATTTGGCGCTTCTGTGGCTGGCGTTGAGCGTACCGGCGCAGGCAGCGCCCATCCCCCAATCCGGCGCAGGCGTGTTGAACTCAAGCGCAGCCCCCTCGCCTGAAGCGGTGATCAGCCAGCAGTCCACGTTGGTGTTGACCGCGACCGTGGGCAGCAGCCCCACCACTTGCGGCATCACGCGTACGCTTCAAGTGCGCCGCGACACGGTTGTCTATCCGTGTTTTGCGGTGGAAAATCGCGGTGTAATCACCCTGTCGCTGCACCGCATCGCCTCGCAGCGACAGGGCGTCATTACCGACAGCCTGCCCCTGACGCTGGGGCCGGGCGCGGCGACCAATACGCTGGGGCTTGGGCTTGTCCTGACCGACGTGACGTCGTTCGACGTGACAGACCTGGTGACTTGGACAGCCCGCACCCTAACCCCGACCCAACTCTTTACCGCCACTGACCGCTTTACCATCGACGTGATCACGCCGACCTTGAGCATCTACAAGACGGTCGGCATTGACCGCACGACTTGCCCCGCAACGCAGAATTTACGCGTGCCAACCGGTTCGACCGTCTATTACTGTTTGCGCGTCGAAAATCAAGGTGACGAGGCATTTACGCGCCATGAACTGGTCGACGCCGCGCTCAATCTGGACGCGACGCTGATCTATACCGTGCCGCCGGGCGCGACTTGGGTGATCACGTCCGGCGTCTTGGCGGATCTGGGCGTGAATGGATCGCTGTTGCAGCGGGCCAATGTGAACGCGCCCTTTACCAACACAGTGACGCTAACGTCGAGCACCGCCAGCGGCCTCAGCGCGCGCGCAGCATCGACCGCTACCATCGACGTGGGCACGACGACGGTGGTCTTTACCAAGACGGTGGGAACCGAGCCGGAAGTCTGCAGCCACACAGCCAACATGAGCTTGCCCCTCGGCACGCCGCTCTATTATTGCGTCTCTATCTTGAATACAGGCGTGGTGACGCTGACCCGCCACAGCCTGAGCGAGCCGAACCTGGCGATTGACATCACCTTCGACTATCCGCTGCCGCCGGGGGAACTGTTGACGATCACCAATCGCGTGCTGACGGAAACGTTGGGCCAGTTGGCCGTATTTGGCCCCTTTAACTACAGCGGCGCGTATCCTGCCGTGGTCAACAACTCCATGACCTACAGCGCCACGTCGACCGAGGGGGACGGTGTGACCTCCAGTGCGGCGACCCAGGTCAACCCGCCGCCGACAGCCACGCCAACCCATACCCCCGCGCCGCGGCCTGCTAACACCAATACGCCCTTCCCAACCAATACACCCGGCCCCACCAATACGCCGATTCCGCCCACGCCGTCGCCGACACCCACCTTTACGCCGGAGACGCCAACAGCAACGCCGACGCGCAGCTACGCGGTTTCGGCCTTAGCGACGCCCACCCCAACCCCGTTGAGCCAGGCCGCAGCCCAGGCGACTGCCGAGGCCGCCATGATGGCGACCGCGACGATGCAAAGTTCGATGGCCCAGACAGATCCGCTGTCTCCTGACGTCGCGCTCATGACCGGCACGCCGGACGCTAGCGCGCCCATCTCGCCCCTGCCAGGCGGTCAACCGGATGCAGCGGCGCTAGCCGTGGCTGCCGAAGAGTTGAGCGAGGAGGCAATGAACGGGGAGGGTGTGCCGCCGGTGGAGACTGCTGTGCCGATCAGCAGCACGGAGGCGACCCCTCCAGTCGTGGTCATTGTGGTGACCGAACCGCCCGACCCACCAGATGGATCGCTGGACCCGCTGCGCCCGGTGGTGCCGCCCACACCCACGCCCACCCCCGACTATCTACTGGCCGCGGCAACGGCTATCGACGCGATGGTCGCGGCCGCGGGCTGGATCTGGTTCCTGACCGGCTCGTTGATCTTTTTTCTGACCGCAGGCGTGGTGGCCGGCTTCTTCTTGCGCTACCAAGGGGTTGAACATTTCGAACTGGAGCCGTGGGCGGATGAAGCATACGGACTCACAGAGATGGATGTGGGGATGGGAGAGGGGGCCGATGATGAATTCATTGGCCGCGAGTTCATTTTCACTGGCGAAGAATTCACCGGCGAAGCGGGGCCTGATGTCGCCCGCGGTGAACCTGACGAGGACGACGAATGGCCCGCCCATCTGCCGTGAGTCACCTGATTGTGAGCGTTTCGAGCATGAGGATCTGGATTTAATGGGCCGTTGGTCGCGCATCGGCCTGCTGCTGTTGATATTGGCTGCGTTTGGCTGGCGTGTGCAAGGATTGGATGCACAGAGTCTTTGGCGCGATGAGGTCGACGCCATCTTTTTCGCGACGCGCCCGCTCGCCGAAACCGCTTCGATGTTTGTGAGCGCGGGACAGAATGGGCCGCTCTATTTCCTGGCGCTGCGTCCGTGGTTTGGGTTGGTGGGGACGAGCGAATTTGCCCTGCGCTACCCTTCGGTGCTGGGCGGCACTGTGGCTGTTGTGTTGATCTGGCAAGTGACACGGCAACTGCTGCCGCTGGCCGCGCACCCGGCAGGCAATGTGGAGGGCGCGCGGCCCGGCCACAGCAGCTTGGCCTGGCTCGCCGCGCTTTTCATGGCGGCCAACCCTTATCAGTTGTGGTACGCGCAAGAGGGCAAGATGTACGCGATCATCACGGCGCTGGTGCTGTTGGCGACGTGGTGCTGGCTGCAAGGGGTGGGCCGCGGCGGTTTTCGCCCGTGGTTCGTCTACTGGCTGACGCTGACGCTGGGGATGTACACCCACCTGCTGCTGATCTTGGTCTTTCCGCTGCACTTCGTCTGGTTCTGGCTGGTGTGGCCGGTGAGCCGGGCGCACTGGCGAGGCTATTTTGGCGCGCTGGCGGGTTTGACGCTGCCCTATTTGCCGATGGTCTGGTGGCAGTGGCGCATGTTGACATCCACGGTGCAGCTAACCGGCTTCTCCTTCACGCCGCCTGTGGAGATGGCGCGCACGCTGCTCTACAACCACAGCCGAGGCTTCATGCCGCTGTATGATACGATATGGATGACGCCCATCTTTTTTCTGGGCGCGGCGGGTCTGCTATTGGGCTGGGGCGAGATTGCGCGGCGCGACAGCGCCATGCCGCTGAAGCTGGCTGGCTGGCGGCGTTTTGCGCTGACGGTGTCATGGGTCATGCTGCCTGTGCTGGGTATCTATTTGATGAGCCTGCGCCAGCCGATCTTTACCGACCGGTATGTGATCTGGATTGCCCCGGCGCTGATGATGTGGCTCGCGACAGGCGTGATAGCGGTACAGCGCTACGTGCCTTGGATTGGTTCCGGCCTGGCCGCGCTCTTGCTGCTCTATGTGATCGGGTTTTGGCTGGCCGCGGGCTGGCAGCAGAAGACACTGCCAACCAAATATGATCTGCGCGGCGGCGTCACCTACATCGCGCAGCGGCGCAGCCCGGATGCGCTGTTGATCCTCCAGATTCCGCACATGGAGTTTGCCTACCGCTACTATACCAGCGATTTTGGGCCGCGCCCCTTTGCCGACAGCGAAGCGCGGCTTGCGCCGTGGATGGGCGGCTTGTGGACGAACAACGGCTGGCCCGACGACGCGGCCTGGCATGAGGTGCAGTGGCAGATGGCCGCACAAACCGCAGGCTTTGATGATGTGTGGCTGCTGTCGAGCGAAGTGGAGATGTGGGATGCACGCCATTTGATGAATCGCTGGCTCAATGAGCAGGGTTCATTGGTCGAACAAGCCGACTTTCACGGCGTGCAGGTACGCCGTTTTCGGCTTGTGCCTTAGCAACAGGAGGAAGATAGAAATGGGTAGGATGCCGCATCGCATGGCGGTGTATACTGACGGATCTCCCCTTGTGGTCTGGGATAAGCCGCCGCGGCCGCAAACGGTCGGTTTG
This sequence comes from uncultured Litorilinea sp., assembly GCA_964655505.1. GTDB lineage: Bacteria > Chloroflexota > Anaerolineae > Caldilineales > Caldilineaceae > QEUY01. The sequence continues at coordinate 24,884 of CAZZNG010000024.1, forward strand.
GTTCTGGGTGGCGGCGCTGCGCGTGGGGTGGCGCATATTGGGGTGCTTGAGGTTTTGGCCGAGCACAACATCCCGATCCATATGGTCGCGGGGTGCAGCGTGGGCGCGCTGGTCGGCGCGTTGCTGGCCGCGGGGGTCTCGCCGCAGCGTTTGCATGAATTGGCCGATGGGCTGCACTGGCGTGACATCAGCAGCTTGAGCCTGCTGCCCCAGAGCTTCAGCGAATGGCCGTCGCTGCTCAAGGGCATCCCCATGGGCATCTTGGATTTGGACCGTCTGATCGATTGGATGGAGCGCGTGTTGGACGGCAGGTTGAATTTTGACGACCTGCAGATGCCGTTCGCTGCCATTGCCACGGACATTGTGACCGGGGAAGCGGTGATCATGAACGACGGGCCGGTTGCCCCGGCTGTACGCGCCAGTTGCAGCGTGCCCGGCATCTTCACACCCTATCAGCGCAACGGGCGGACGCTGGTCGACGGTGGGGTCATCAACAATCTGCCCGTCCAAGTGGTGCGCCAGATGGGCGCAGAATATGTGATCGCCGTCGATCTGCTGCCCGCGCCGGGCGAACTGCGCCGCCAGCCGGAAAACCTGATGGAGCTTACCATTACATCGCTCTATGCGCTGGTCCGCATCAATCAAACGCTGGGCGGGCGGCCTGCTGAGCGCGTCATTGCGCCCGATGTGGATGCCTTTCGACTGTTGGACTTAGCCCATATTGACGAACTGATTCTGGCGGGCCGCGCCGCGGCAGAAGCGATGATCCCCTTCATCCAGGCGGATCTGGGCCTGGGGCCATCTCTGCAAGAGGACTCCCCCATCGACCTCGTTACCTGACTGCATTTTGCCCCTCGCTGCACAAGCTAAACGAAGCGCGGCCAAATTGTCTATTTGCGCGCATCCTGCTTATACTACATGCAGTTTGTACATGGTTTCTCCAACCTGTTTTGTACGGCTTGTGCGTATCGCCCACCAACTTACAACGTATTTTCCCTTGTGATGGTTGATACGCCATCTATTGTTCATCTATCGTTTGTTCACCTATTGTTGTTGTCAGTGTATGCACCTTGTTGGATGCCCTCGCAGCCGGAAGCACTGCACCCGCTAGATACTCCCCCCTGCGTCCAACTTCGACAAGTTGCGTCTGGCGCAAAGGCAAACCTTTGTGCGATGGATCTGTTTTTCTTTCTTCATGCGTGACTAGAAGCGAGACATGTAATGGAGCAGACGGCATCTGCCGAAGGAGCCACGGGGAACGAGCAGCGCAACCCCGCTGGCAAGGACTTTACGCGCAGCGCGAACAGCGCTGAATCCGATTTAAGCAGTATGTTTACTGTTGACGAACGCAACGCCATGCGCTCCTTTCTTCAGCGCGCCGAGGTGCGGTTGTCAACGATGCACCGCATCGCAGTCGGCTTCTTGAGTGGAGCCGGGCTGCTTTTTTTGCTTCCCGTCTTTTTAAAAGATGGTGTGCTGTTGGTGGTGAGCGCGTTGCTGGAGTACGCGCCCAATGCGGGCGATGTGGGGATATGGTTGGTTGTACTGGCCTACCTTACGCTGCTCTATCCCTTTTTGCTGTCGTTGGCGCTGCCCGTGATGGCGTTGATTTTGCTGCTGGAAGACATCGTGCGTTTCTATTTTGTGGGCCACCCGCCCAGCTTTCCTGAAGAGCTGTTCAACCCGCGCTTTGCGCTGACGGGGGTTGCCTTCTCGCCGGATGAGTCGCCCACGGTCAAGGAGTACGTGCAGCGTTATGAGTATGGCAGCGACCTGATCACCTTTGTGATTTCACGCGCGGACGCACGGTCGGGCTACTATAACGACATTATTGACAAGCCCAAGCGCCTGATCGTGCCGCGCACGCGCAAACTGCCACGGCTGTTGCGCCAAGGCACGATGACGCTGGCCGACCCCAAGCCGTTGGACCAGGTGCAAAGCGAGGATGTGGTACGGGTGATGCGGCCCAGTGCTTGGCGACCTGATGCTGAAAACGGCGGCAAAGGCGCGGCCTCGGTTTACACCACATTGCCCTATACCGAGCATACGGTGGAGGAGATCGACCAGTTTAATGCGGCGTTGGGGCTATCGGGCTTTGTGGAGCGCCCGCTGTATGAAGAGGTTGCCAAAAGCGAGGTGTCGCTGGTGCGCCACAGCCTGAAGCTGCGCCGCTTGGTGCTGCGCTACTTCCAGGCGCTCTTGATCTTGATCTGGACCAGCTTTATCACCTTCGCCATGCTGCCCTTTTTGGAGGATGTAGAACGCTTTCCCGTTTTGATTGTTTTTGGGCTGGCCTACTTCCTGTGGGCGGCGCTGGCTCCCTTCATCGTGGAACTGCCGCTGAACTGGCTGGTGTCACATGGCATCTCCAGCGTGCGGCGCAATGGGGTGGGCGCCTTCCAGAAGCACGATGCGCTGCACCGATTTGGCAAGCTGACCCAGCGGCTCTGCTACGTGGCGCTGGCAAGCGTAATCATTGGGTTGGCGCTGGAAATCGTCTTTAACATCTAGTCGGCGGCATCCCCACCATCTAAGCTTAAAGCCTAGCTTAAACTGGTGAAATAAGTGAATACCTGTAGCAATGTTGGGCAGCATGTAACAAAACAGATACGCTGCCCAACATTGTTATAAGAAATCACAATGAACAACTTGACAAAGATATATCCCGTCTCTATACTCGGTATGTGCTGTCGACAGTCTCTGCTGTAGGTAGGGCTGTAGACGTGATGGTAGGCGTGACTGCCGATGTAGCTATCGATGTGGCTGTGGCGGCACACGCTTTCGTTGCCTGATTACTTGGCTGCGCCGCGATGCGGCGAACTGGCTGCATGAGAGGAGAGATCATGCTCACCAAGATGTTCCGGATTGACCGGCGAACATCGGTGCATCCGTTTCAAAGCGAAACAACGCTGCACCATCCCATCGAATCACTTTTCCTCTCCACCTACCCCTGTCGCCCCTCCTGTTGTACCTGCTCGTGTAGCTAGCCGGCATCCGGCTCGTCCTGTCACGCAGTAGTGATTTACGCTGTTTCTGTTTCCCAGGTCTGAACCGAACGCCGGCGTCTGACGTCCCTGTGGGGCGCGATGATGCGATCCCGGCTGTAGCCCACCAAAGCCGCTGGTTGCTTGCACCAGTCATTGGTGCTTGTGGAACGTGTCCGCTTGCATCGGCTGCAATGCACCGGGCTTGATGCGATACAGTAGTCTATGCCCTATACTGTAGGTGATTACTATAGGTGATTGCTGTGGCTGATTACTGTAGATGATTACTATGGGGGAGAGTGCCTTGGGCTGCCCTGTTCACCGCCAATCTGGCGATGTATGTGTTCGATTCTTGACGTGAAGAATCGTTTCTAACGTGAAGAATCGAACAGTGATGTATAAGTTATGTTGTATGCGTTGTGCAAACTGCTCTGTTAACACCACAAAATTACTTGGAGGAACACGAATATGAGTGAATATGCCCATCCTGAAGTATTGGTCAGCACCGACTGGGTTGCCGAACATCTCAACGATCCCAACATCCGTCTGGTCGAAAGCAATGAAGATGTGCTGCTTTATGACACCGGACATATTCCGGGCGCGGTGAATATCGACTGGCATGCCGATCTGAACCATCCGCTCGTGCGCGACTACATTGGCCCGGAGGAGTTTGCCGAGTTGATGCGCCGCAATGGGATCTCGCCCGATACAACCGTCGTCTTCTATGGAGACAAGAACAACTGGTGGGCGACCTATGCCTTTTGGGTCTTCCAACTGTTCGGTCATGCCAACGCCAAAGTAATGGACGGGGGCCGGATGAAGTGGGTGGCCGAAGGGCGAGAATTGACCAAGGAGCGTCCCTCCTACCCGCCCGCGGACTATCCTGTGCCCACGCGCGACGACAGCGCGATCCGTGCGTTCCGCGAGGAGGTGCTGCAGCACCAGGCTCAGGGCAAGCCGTTGATCGACGTGCGCAGCCCCGGTGAATTCAAGGGCGAACTGCTGCACATGGCGGACTATCCGCAAGAGGGCGCGCTGCGCGGCGGCCATATTCCGGGGGCACGCAATGTGCCGTGGGCGCGTGCGGCCAATCCCGATGGCACGTTCAAGAGTGCAGAGGAACTGCGCGCGATCTATGAGGAAGAGCAGGGGCTGAAGAAGGGCGATGATGTGATCGCCTACTGCCGCATTGGTGAGCGCAGCAGCCATTCTTGGTTCGTCCTCAAGTATCTGCTGGGCTATGACAACGTCCGCAACTATGATGGTTCGTGGACGGAATGGGGCAATGCGGTACGCGTGCCCGTCGAGAAATAGGGCCGTTCCCCTGCACTAGCAGACTGTATCAACAGCCTGTATTCGCAGAAACAAATGACCACGCCGCGTGGCGTGGTCTCGAGGGATTGCCACCGTCGGCTTGGCCGCGGTGGCAGTCCTTTTTTTATTGTCGTTTATACAGGGTCACAGGGTCGCTTGCACGGGTGAACGGCGCGCCGATTCAACCGCTTCAGCCGTCTCGCTGCCCTGTTCGGCTTGTTAATTCTTCCCGTTGGCTCCGTTCTCCATCAACTGCGCGGAGCGCTCCGGCAGGCGCGTCAGCGGCAGTGAATCTTCCAACGTGTTCGTCAGGGCTTGGCTCTTGCGAATCCATTGGCGTTGGATTTCTAGGGCCTCATTCTTGGTGGTGCACAGCGCGACAAGCGCACAGCCCAAAAAGACAAACCATTTGTCGTTGTGGGCCAGGATATACGGTCTCGGCATCTCATGCATAGCGTTCCCTCCATCATTCGTCAACTGTTGCGGCACATCACAACTCGTCTGCCCCTATCTTGCCACACCCTGTCAAATTCTCTGCCCCTGTTGCGTCCTTTGTTGAACATGCTGCTGAACCGCGGCGGCCAGGGCATCGTCCAGCCGTCGGGCGACCACAGGCCACCCGTAGTTCTGCGCCACATGGGTACGCAGCGACGGTGGGGCCGGGCGCGGTGCACGCAAGCGTGTGCAAGCCATCTGCCATAACTCTTCCTCGCCGGTATAGAGACAGGCGGGATGCAGCGCCGCGGGAATCAATTCGGGATAGCTCAACCGTGCGGGCAACAATGGAAACGCACCTGCACAGATGGCTTCAAGAATGCTGATTCCAAAGAACTCATGGTCGGCGGTGCTGATGACCAGATCGGCCTGTTGCAGCAGGGCCTGGTAGTCGGCGCGCTTGGGCACAAAGCCCCAATGGACGATCTGATCGGCCAAGCGGGTACGTGCCTCCTCAAATTCCGCCGGAACGTTGCGAAAGTTTTCACCCGCGACAGCCAGCCGGAATGGAATGCGCGCTTCGGCCAGACGATAGAGCAGCGCAAAGAAGCGGTCGGGCCGTTTGTCATACTCCCAGCGTTGATTCCACAGGATCAAGGGCGGCCTACCCTGTCCATGCTGTCCATGATCCGCTTGCTGCGCGCTTGTAGACGGTTGGGCAGATGGATCGGCGGACAGATGGGCACAGTCGATGCCGACCGGTACGACTTGGCTGACCGCACGGACTTGATCCACCAAGTTGAGGTGGTTGAAGTCCGGATAATGCTTGAGCAGCCGCGGCAGTTCGGCAAACCAGCTATCCAAATGATACCGGCTGTTAAAGAGCACCTGATCCGCTGCCAGTTGGCTTAACCAGTTGATCATGGCATAGGTCAGATCTGGCTTTTCGCCAGGCCGCCAGGGATAGGTCAACTGGTTTTCGTGCATGTAGCAGGCTACCGCGACATGGTCGGGCAACTGCCGCCGCACAAGCCCCAACCACGCGGGCAGGTTCACCATGTCGGTTGCCAAGACCGCAGCAGGCGGCGGCTCCACAGCCAGCAGCGCCTGCGCTTGGGCGGCTAACTCGATAGCGCCTCCCTGCATACGCCACTTCCAGAAGCGTCCCGGCATGGTTAGCAGTTTGACGCGGTGGCGGCTGTGGCGGGCATAGCCGCGTGCCCAAGCCGCGTGGCTGCCGGTGTCATAGGGTGAAAGCAACCAAATGGGCAGCGATTGATTGGGGTCAAGACCGTCAGATTGCACTGGCACGCTTCCAATCCGGCGGACAAGCGGGTTGGCTTGCTTCTCTCTGGTTACACATATTTTTTATTGTATACACTTTCATATTGTACATGGTGACGCCCCAATTGTCACCCTCTTGGCGGGACTGCCAGGCGCGGGGGCGAGACTTTTTCCGCGCCCCTGGGTGCGCGGGTACAATGGCGCGTATGCATGTGGTGATGGTGAGCAAGGCGCTGGTGGTCGGCGCGTATCAACGGAAAGCGGAAGAGATTGCGCGGCTGGGCGTGCGGCTGACGGTGTTGGTCCCGCCAAGCTGGCGCGACCGCCGCGGGCGGCAAACCGCGACGGCCCAGTTCGTCGACGGCTACACCTATCGCATGCTGCCCATTGTCGCCAACGGCAGTTTTCACCTGCATTTCTACCCCACGTTGGGCCGGGAGTTGGCACGGCTGCGCCCGGATCTGCTGCATATGGACGAGGAACCGTACAACCTGGCGACCTACTTGGCCTTGGCCGCGGCCCAGCGGCAAGGCATCCCCTCGCTTTTTTTCACTTGGCAGAACCTGATGCGATCCTATCCCCCACCGTTTCGCTGGTGGGAGCAGGCGAATTACCGACGCGCGCGCCATGCGCTGGCGGGCAATGCCGCGGCCGCGTCGGTGCTGCGCGCAAAGGGATACCGCGGGCCGCTGACCATCCTGCCCCAGTTTGGCGTGGACCCGGCCCTCTTTGCCCCGTGTGACGAGGCACATGGCGGCGAGGCGCAGCACGAAGGGGTGCTGCGGGTGGGCTATGCGGGCGGATTAGTCCCGGAAAAAGGGCTGGATCTGCTGGTGGACGCGTGCGCAGGGCTGGACGTGCCCTGGCGTTTGACGCTGGCAGGCGAGGGCGAGGCGCGCGGCGCACTGATCGAGCAGGCGGCGCGCTTGGGCGTGGGCGAGCGTGTGCATATCCTGCCGCGGGTGGCGAGCCATGCCATGCCCGCGTTCTATCATGATCTGGATGTGTTGGTGCTGCCGAGCCGCACACGACCCAATTGGATGGAGCAGTTTGGCCGCGTGTTGATCGAGGCCATGGCATGTGGCGTGGCTGTGGTGGGCAGCGACAGCGGAGAGATCCCCAACGTGATCGGCGACGCAGGGTTGATCTTTGCCGAAGGGGATGTGGCCGCGCTGCGCGGTTACCTGCATGAACTGGCGCATGACCCGGCGCGACGCGCGGCACTGGGCGCGGCGGGCCGGGCGCGGGTGTTGGCGCATTTCACCATGGGGCAGATCGCGGCCGCGACCGTGGCTGTCTACCGGCAGATGGCGACTTAGCGCGATGCACATTGCGATCAATGCCCAGTTGATGAGCAGCGCCAGCGGGTATCGCGACGCGGGCGTCAGCAACTACTGCCGCCAGTTGTTGATAGCTTTGGGAGAATTGGGGATAAGTGGGGCGACTTATCACCAGTTTTCCGCATTTATCCACACGCCTGACGTCGTTATCCCCGGTATCGACCTGCACTATAGCAGCCCTGCGCTGGAGCAGCCGCTGCGCCGGATTGTCTGGGAGCAGACGGCGCTGCCGTGGCGCTTGGCAAGGGCAAAGAGACGGGTCGATCTTGTGCATGGGCTGGTCAACGTCCTCCCTTTATCCACAGGTTATCCCGGCGTTGTCACCGTGCACGACCTAAGTTTCCTGCGTTATCCCCAGCTTTTTCCCCAACTCAAACGGCTCTATTTGACGGCGCTGTGCCGGTTGAGCGTGGCGCGTGCCGCGCAGGTCATCGCAGTGAGCCGCCAGACAGCCGACGATGTGGCTCGTTTTCTGCACGCCGACCCTGCCCGCGTCCACGTCATTCATCATGGGGTAGATGCCAAGTTTTCCCCTGGTTCTCCTGCAGGTGTGGAAAAGTTCCGCCTTGCGCACAATTTGCCCAAGCGTTTCTGGCTCTATCTGGGCACGCTGGAGCCGCGCAAGAATCTGCCGCTGCTGCTCGATGCGTTTGCCCGTTACCGCCAAGCCGCCGCGCAGACGCAGCGCAATGAAAACGACGTGACGCTAGTCTTGGCCGGGGGCAAGGGCTGGCAGTTTGATGCGATCTTTGAACGGGTGCAGGCGTTGGGGCTGCACGATGCGGTGCAGTTTCCCGGCTTTATCCCCGCGGCAGATCTGCCCAACTGGTATCGGGCCGCGGAATTGTTCCTCTATCCCAGCCGTTTCGAGGGCTTTGGGCTGCCGGTGTTGGAAGCCATGGCGTGTGGTACGCCGGTGCTGTGCAGCGATGCGCCGGGCGTGCGCGAGGTGGCGGGCGATGCCGCGTGGCGGCTGCCGCCGGACGATGCAGCGGCTTGGCAGGGGGCCATGACGGAACTGGCCGCGCATCCGCGGCGGCGCGAGCGGATGGCCGCGGCAGGGTTGGCGCGTGCGGCTGCCTTTACATGGCGGCGCGCCGCGGAGGCGACGATTGGGGTCTATGAGCGCGCCGCCCCATCGTTCAGGCGGCCATAAACTCAGGTAGAGAACCTTCCGGGACGCTTACGCCGCCGTTGCCTCAAGTGGCAACTGTAGCCAAACAA
>CAZZNG010000025.1:0-33088 GCA_964655505.1 uncultured Litorilinea sp.
CGCTGCATAGCACTGGCTGTGGCGTTGATGCACATCGTGTAGCTCAGGGCGCTTCGCCAACTGTTGGCTTGCATAGTGGCGCAGCAGGTCATGCATCTCATAGCGGTCATAGCTATTGCGCCAGAGCACGGCCTTATCGACCAACGCCAGCAGCAGTTCGCGTGTTGCCCCCGCGATTTGACCAGCCATCTCGCGCGAGAAGCTGCCTTGGAAGACGGAGAGTTGGCAGAGTACAGCCTGCTCATCCGGCGTCAGATGCGACCAAGCATGGCTGAGGACCGCCTGCAAGTTGCGGTGGCGCTCCGGCAGCCCCGCCAGGGCCATGGCCGGCAGATCCAGCGCCTGCGCCAAGTCCTGGGCGATTTCCTGGCAGGAGAGCAGCCGCACCGAGGCGCCCGCCAGCAACGCGCCCAGCGGCATCCCCGCCACCAAGCGAGAGATGGCGGCAACGTGGGCGCGGTCCGCCGGGGTGAGATGAAAATCCGGGTCAACGCGGCTGGCGCTGTAGATAAAGAGCTTGACCGCATCGTACTCGTCGATGCGCGTTTCCCCTGCCGGCGGAAAATCCAGCCCCTCGACCAAGAGCGACCACTCCTCGGGCAGCTTCAGACGCTCACGCGAGGTGACCAGCAGTTTCAGGTGTGCCGTCCTCTGCAACAATTCAACCAGCAAGGGGCCGGCCTCTGTCAAGTGTTCGAAGCTGTCCAAGAGGAGCAGAATGCGCTTATGGGCCAAGTAGTTGAGCAACTGTGCTTTGGGGTCGGTGCCCTCGTTCAAAGGGAGGTACAGGGCACTGGCGAGGGCCGACAGGAGAAACTCCGGCTGGTGCACACCGGCTAACGGCACAAAGTAGATTCCATCAGGAAAGAGGTGCGCGCATTCCTCGGCGACCTGCACGGCTAAGCGCGTCTTGCCCATCCCACCGAGTCCGATCAGGGTCAGGAGGCGCTGACCATCCGCGGCCAGGGTATTGCCGATGCGCCGCAGCTCGCGCTGGCGGCCAATACACGGGATCGAGAGGCCGGGGCGCGCGGTGAGCGGGGCCGGTTGGGGCGCGGGATCGGCGGTCGTAGCCAGGGCAACCGGTGGCAGGGAGCGAATGGCTTCGGCCAGCCGCACCGTCTCGGCGCTTGGCTCCATGCCTTCCTGGGCCAGCGCAGCACAGAGTTCGTTATAACAAGCCAAGGCCGCGTCAGCTTCATGACGCTGGACGTGCAGCCGTATCAACTGGCGATAAGGTTCCTCACTCAGCGGCTCGACCGCGCGCCAACGTCGGGCGAGGTGGTGGGCCTGCTCCACCTGGCCTGCCTGCATGGCGTGCGCCAACAGCGCGGCCAACACCCATAGGGCCTCTCGCTGCAGTTGCCCCCGCACGCCCTGCAGCCACTCCTCAAACGGATCGCTATCGCGCAGGCTAAACTGGGCGAGGAACGGCCCTTCATACAGCGTAGCCGCCTGTTGCAGCCGCTCGACCTGGTCGCGGTTCAAGTCGGATGCCGCAGCAGGCAGCGGATCCGCCTCGGCCAGCAGCCGCCGGAATTCGGCGACATCCAGCCTGTATGAACTCTCCGGGTTGAACTGTAGCTCCTTGGCGCTGCGCAGAAGGAAGGGGGGCTGCGCCTGCTGGTCGCCCAGGGCCTTGCGCAGGTTGGCGAGCGCCTGGCGCAGATTGGCCAGCGCCTTCGCGTGCGGCGAGTCCGGCCAGAGCAGATAGGCGAGATACTCGCGGCGCTGGGGCGCATGGGCTTCAACGGCCAGATAGGTCAGCAGGGCGCGGACTTTATCCGACTCGAAGTGTTGGATCGGGTTGCTGTCGAGTTGGGCACGGAATGAGCCAAAGAGCGTAAGGCGTAAAGTGGGCACGATGGAGCCCTCCTTGCGATTTCCTTGCGCCCGCCTGCTATACCTTACATCATCTGCAGGCACGCCGCTGGCACGCGCAAGCTCCAAATGAATCCCCAGACAGTTGGAGTTAGAACGGTGATCGATGAAGGTTCCCAAATTGTACCTGCCCGCGGTGTTCCTGCCAATTACCTTTTTTTGTTTTTGTTCCACCAGGGGAGTGTCCGATGGAGAGCCGACTCCTCCAAACTCAGGCGGAACAAGCAGCAGCGCAGCGACTGCTGGGTCTGGCAAGACCAACCAACCACTTCCGGCTGACGGGAGCACTCACGCCGCCCGACTGGACGATGGACCAGGTCACGCAGATAGACGGCAGCGACGGCTGTGCAAGCACCGCGACCTGGTTGGGGGCCTTTGACGGTGCTGAGCTGGTGGGCTGCCTGTGCCAATGCGGGCGGATTGGCGGCCGCTTTGAGCTGGAGGCCACGCATCCGCTGCCTCGCTTTTTGGCCGAGGACCCACATACCGTCGAGATCAGCCGGGTAGCCGTGCGGCCGGGCCAGGATGAGTGGGATATCCTCACAGCCTTGCTCCGGTTCAGCATCGGCTATGGACGCAGCCACGGCCACAGCTACCACTTCACCACTGGCCCTTACCCCAGGCCAGGCAAACTCTATGTAGACGTTCTTGGTATGCAGCTTCACGGCAAGTCGTTTAGCGCTGCCGAAAGCGCGGACGAGGTCTTCCTCTACTATCTCGATTTGCGTTAGCAGGGGAAGATGCGTGCTGCGCACCGGACAGCGTAATCAAATTAATCTATTCCCATCAGGAGGAGAACATGACCACAGCAGCACAGACTCTACAAGACGGCGTGCACAGCACCAACCGCGCCTTTGAGACGGCCTTTGCCCAGGGCGATGCGGCCGGCGCGGCCGCGGTCTACACCGCAGACGGCCAGGCGCTGCCGCCCAACGGGGCTACGGTCACCGGGCGTGAGGCGTTGCAGCGCTTCTGGCAAGGGGTTATGGACATGGGTGTCAAGTCAGTGACGCTGGAGACGGTGGAACTGGAGCCATGCGGCGAGATGGCCTACGAGATAGGCAAGGCCACGCTCTTGGGGGACGGAGGGGCCGTGCTGGACATCGCCAAGTTCATTGTGATTTGGCAGCAAGAGGACGGCCAGTGGAAGTGGCACCGCGACATCTGGAACAGCAACGGCCCTGCTTAAAGACGTGACTTTGTATTGTGCAAAGGCCACGCTGCCCGCGCGGGCAGCGTGGCCGATTGCCGCACCCCTCGCTTTTATATTCGGCCAATGCAGCCAGTAAGCTACCCTGCAGGCCTAGGCCACGACCTCAGCGTTGGTCAGCTTCAAAACAACAGGGTTGGGCCAGCGGTTGTTGTTATAGAGCCGCTGGGCGCGCATGGCCGAGATGAACGTGGCGTGTTCCTCTTGCCACCAACCGACCTGGGGCACGACATCCGGCTGGTATTCCAGTTCATTGCCCGATTGGCCTAGCAGCGTCACCTGTGTGTCGTCGGAGATCCGCACATGGCGCAGCATCAAGACCTTGCGTTCCCCTTTGGGCCACGGCTCGCCGGTGACGATGGCATAGAGGCTGCCATCGCGCTTGCTGCGCGTGTACCAAACCTCATGCGCGAGCGTCAACCGCTCGCGAATCGGCGTACACGGTTCGACCTCGCGCATGGATTCGCCGTTGACAAAGAGCCAGAGTGCCAGTTCTTGAATGCGCGCCGTCTGTTCTACAGGGATTTCGCCGCTGGGCATAGGCCCTACGTTCAAGAGCAAATTACCGCCTTTGGCGCGCGTTTCGATCAGCATCTGAATCAGTTGGCCGCCTGATTTGTATTCCTCATTGGTGGGCTTATAGGCCCACTGCGTTCCCAGCGTAAAGCACGCCTCCCAGGGGCCAGGCAGCGGTTGATCGGGGATATACTGTTCTGGCGTTGCCAGCGCGCCGCGCGTAACCACGATTTGGGGCTGCAACGACCAGGCCAATTCTTTCAGCCCATCCGGGACGCCGTCGAGAAAGAGCACGTCGATCGGGCCGTAATTGGAGAGCAGTTCGCGCAGTTGGGCCAGATTGTGCTGCATCAATTGGTCGTTCTCGCGCGGGTCGGCCCAGGGGCGGTTACGTGCGATCTCCTGCCCCTGCTGGTGCAGCAGCCAGAAGTCGTCAGGCGAAAAGTAGAAGCCCACCGCAATATCCCAGCGTCGGAAAGCCTCTACCACAGTCTTGGTGATGTCGCGGCCATAGGGCGTGTTCATAATGTTAAAAGGCGTTGTTTCGGTTTCGAACATGCAAAAGCCGTTATGATGCTTGGTGGTAAAGACCACATAGCGCACCCCGGCGACCTTTGCCATGCGCGCCCACTCGTCGGCATCGAAGCGCGTCGGGTTAAAGGTGCGCGGCAATTCAGTGATGTAACGATCAAGATAGTCCGCCGATGCGCCGACCATCGAGTGGCTGATCACGCTGCCCAGCTGGGAATCAATGCTCCAGTGGATAAAGAGGCCAAGCCCCAGCCCTGAAAACCACGCCAGCCGCGCGGGATCATTGCCGCTCTCTTCGCTTGCCTGCTCAACCGCGACATCCTTTTCGCTCATCTTTTCCCCTTTCTTCTGCTTGGTTGCGCCTTTGCTGCGCTTTAACTCTATTGGGCGGCTATGCTACAATGCCCACACCATTCGCATTTTCACCCCACCACAAGATAGGAGCATTCGCGTGGCGAACATTCCGCACACGACGTTGCATGGCTTTGGCACGTCCATCTTGGCTGCCGCAGGGCTGCCCCAAGACCAGGCTGCGACTGCCGCCCACCATCTTGTCGAATCCAACCTCATGGGCCATGACTCCCACGGCGTCATCCGCATTCCCACCTACGCGCGCAGCCTGCGCCAGGGGGATCTGGTCCCTGTGGGCAACCAAAAGACCGTGCGCGAAACCCCCGCTTCGCTCGTCTGGGACGCCAACCGCAGCTTTGGCATTGTCCTCGCGTATGATGCCATGCGCAGCGCGGTGGAGCGGGCCAAGCAGCACACCTTTGGCGCGGTGGCTGTGCATCGCTCCGGCCACATCGGGCGTCTGGGCGCGTTCCCGCCCATAGCCGCGGAACAAGATTGCATCGGCGTAATCATGCTCAACGGCGGCGCGCGCTTTACCGCGCCCTTTGGCGGCGTGGCGCGGCGGCTGCCCCCCAACCCGATTGCCATCAGCGTGCCGGTGGCAGATGGCGAACCGCTCATGCTCGACATTACCACCAGCGTTGCAGCCGGCGGCAAGGTCGACGTGCATCGGGCGCGCAACAAACCGCTGCCCGAGGGCTGGCTGATCGACGCGGCGGGCAATTCGGTGACCGATCCCAATCTCTTCCGCGACGGCGACGTTGCCATGCTGCCGTTTGGCGGCCCTGTCGGCTACAAGGGCTATGGCTTGGCGATGATGATCGACGCCATCGCGGGCGGCCTCTCCTGGGCCGGGTGCAGCGCCGAGTCGCCCACCCGCGGCGGCAGCGGCTACATTGCGCTGGCAATCAACATCGAGTCGTTCATCGACCCGGATGAGTTCAAGCAGGAGACGCGCAAACTGGTCGATTGGGTCAAGTCGTCGCCCACCATGCCCGGCTATGACAAGATCTATGTACCGGGCGAGATCGAAGATGAAATGCGCCGCCAGCGCGAGGCCAACGGCATCGAGATCGAAGATACGACATGGGATGAACTCACATCCACCGCGGCGGAACTCAACGTCGCCGTTCCCAGCCTATAGGCAAGGAGGAAGCCGCATGTCCAAGCCCTCAATTCGCCGCCTCTTTCGCGCGCCCTACAGCGTGCCCAACGGTCTCCAACCGACCGATGCCGGCCTGTGGATCGTGGATCAGATCACCGACCGTGTGGCGCTTGTGACGCTCGACGCGCCCAATGAGTATGGCGTGACCAAGTGGCTGCGCGAGATCCCCACCGAGTCCTCCAACACCAGCGGACTTAGCGCAGGCGAGGGTGCGCTCTGGCTGGCAGCGAATGGCGACGGGTCGCTCTGGCGCGATGTGCGCCCCACCGATGCCAGCCCGCACATGGGCGAGGTGTTCAAAGTCGATCCCGCTACCGGGGCAACGATTGGCCGCTTTCCCGTGCCGGGCGGCGGCGGTGTCCACGGCATCGAAGTCGATCCAATCGAGCCGGGCTACATCTGGGTCACAACGCTCAGAAACCAGACGTTGAGCAAGATCCGCATCGACGGCTGGTATGTGGAGCATGTGATCCCCCTGCCCTACAAGCGCGCGCATGGGGTGGTGCGCGATCCGGATGGCGTCTGGGTCGTCCACACCGCGGACCGCGTGATCGTCAAGCTCGACGTGCAAGATGGCCGCGAGCTAGACCGCATCGAAGTCCCTGCCGACCAGCCCGAACCCCACTGTCTCGCCCGTTGGGGCGACGATTTGCTCTACTGCGACGCCACCTCCGGCTGGGTCGCAGCCATCCACCAGCCCGCCTAAAGACAACAAAAAGGCAGCGTCCGCGCTATTTTTACATATTACGGACGCTGCCCCTCTACATTCCCCACGTAAACGCCCTACCGCTGGGGCAAGCGCCACAGCGCCGCGGCTGTCTGGCCCAAGATCGCGTCCACGTCTGACGCCGAAAGGAAGGGCAGCCCCTCTCGGATCAGGCGCAGTTCGTCGGCCAGACTCAGCCAATTATGCTTCTGCCGGTGGTGACCCGGATAGCCCGTGCCCCAGATGGTGCGCTGGGGACCAAAGGCATCGAAAAGCCGCCGGATGAAGGGGTGCACGTCACTAAAGGGGAATTCCTCTTGCGAGCGTCCCTTGACATCCGACAGCTTAAAGATCATGTTGTCGAAGCGGGAGAGATCGACGATAGGGTCGAACGCCTCCGGCGGCGCGGATAGGTCGGGATAGCCCATGTGATCGATGATCAGGCGCATGTGTGGATAGCGCTGCGCGGTCACGCCGACTTGGTGGGCATCGTTGGCGCGCATGTGAAACTGCACAACCGCGTCCAGTTGCGCCAGCGTCTCCCAAAGCGGCTCGTTCTCCTTCCGCAGCAGCACCTCTTGCCCCTGGTAATACATGGGATGGAAGCGAAAGCCCGCCAGCCCGCGCTCCTGCATCCAGTAGCGCGCGGTTTCGGCATTGTTCGGGTCCAGCGGGTCGATCAAGCCGTGACCGACAAAGCGATCCGGATAAGCAACCACCGAATCCGCGATATAGCCATTGTCCCAGGTGGACCAGCTTGTCTGGACCAACACCGACCAGTCCACGCCATTCGCATCCATATCCGCGATCAATTCCGCCGCGGTCCCCGGCTCGTCAGGCTCCGACGTCCAGCCAGGCGCGGTGGGGCCAATGGGGTAGCGCGGGGGATCGATCTCCCAGACGTGTACGTGTGTGTCGACGATCATGGCTTCCTCTAGCGGACCTTGCCGCGGGCATGCACGGGCCAGAACGCCTCGACCTTGCCGTTGCGCACCGCGACGATCTCGTCGTGTTCGTTGACACACGGGCACGGATGAACGGGCAGCACCTGCACCCGCTCGCCGATCTGGGGCTTCTTGGCGCAGGCCGACACATCCACATGCCCATGTTCTTCGGACGCGCCATAGAAATGCGCATCTGGGTACTCCACGATGTAGCCCATGCTCGTCCCCTTCGGCCCTTGCAGCGTCGAGGCGCTCATGGTCTTGCTGCCCGCGTCCAAAATCACCCGGTCGGGCGTAGGCGCGCTGATCACCGTGGCAAGCACTCGCAGCGCGCACTGCTCCACCGTATGCCGCCCGGCCAGCAGATGGCCTTCGCCGCCCACCGCGTACTCGCCAATGCGATACTCGGTCAGTTCGGGGATCTCATGCGCTTGCAGCGCGTTCTTGGTGCTGCCGCCGCTGACGATTGGATGGGGCAGCCCCGCGGCGTCGAACAGCGCCAGCGTCTGCTGGATGATGGGGCGGCTCTCCGGCGGCGTGGGGAAGCCCATAATGCCGCGCAGTTCCAAGCCGGGCAACTCATGGATCAGCTTGCCCAATTCGACCGCGTCTTCGGGCGTGGGCACGCCGGTGCGGTTCATGCCACACTCGATCTCAACGATCACGCCCAATGTCACGCCCTCGGCTGCAGCGGCCTGGGAGAGGCCGCGCACGGTCGTCTCCGAATCCGCAGCCACGGTCACCTGGGTGCGCTTGGAGAGAGCCATCAGCCGGTCGAGCTTCTGCGCGCCCAAGATGTTATAGGGGATGAGAATATCCACGGCAAGCCCGCCATTGACCATCACCTCGGCCTCGCTGATCTTTTGACAGGTCAGCCCAATTGCGCCTTTCTCCATCTGCATGGCGGCAATTGCCAGCGATTTGTGCGTCTTGATGTGCGGGCGCAAGCCGATGCCATGCTCGTTGTAATACGCCTGGTAGCGCGTCAGATTCTCCTCCAACGCGTCGAGTTCAATGATTAGCGTCGGGGTATCCAAGTCTTCAACACGCATTGTCTATCTCCTGTATCATTGCACGCTTATCAATCATCTTCCGGGAAGCTCTAAACTCCCCGGAAACTCACCGCTCCGTATCTCGCAACTTTCCGGCAGGTTCGATCCGCGCGTAGGTCAGTCCCAGGGGAAGAGCATGGTCGGGCGATTGGCATAGCGCGCCATCTTCAACACCAAGCGCCCACCACACCCAGGCGCAAGCCGCACAGTACACCAGGCGTTGTCGACGGGCACTTCATTGCCGTCGATCTGGGCGGATTGGATCTGGTGCTCGCCGTAGCCGCCGCCCTGCACCACCACGCTAGCCGCGTCGGTCTGGTTCAGGTTGACCAGGTGGATCACGGTTTCAGTGTCGGTCATGCGCTCGACCAGGGCCGCAACATCGGGCGGCAAACCGGGGCGCTGGGCAGCCGGGTCAAAGTAGCGCACGCGCGCCTGCAAGGGGAATGCAGCGTTGCCCGTGGGCAGCCCGCCCAGCATCAGCTTGACCAGGTTGGCAACTGTCGCGGGGTTGTAGGGGTTGGGGTTGTCGGAGAGCCGCGTATCCCGCGTGAGCGTCTCCTCATGGATACCTTCTTTGACCAAGCGGCGCACCCGATCAAAATCGCCGGACAGCGCCTGGATCGGAAAGTCCGGGTTCTCGCCGTTCAGGTATTGCACCCACGGGTCGTCGGCCACTCGTTCGCGATCTTCTTCGTCCAATGTCCAGTAATAGACATCCAGCGCGCCGTGCAGATACTTCTGCGGGGTGAAGTGATACCAGCCTTCATCGCCGTACATGTGGGGATACATGGGCGTGCCGTCGATCTCGCGCACCTCGGCGTTGATCTGGTCCAACATCGCGCCCCACTTCTTGGCATAGCTCAAGTCGCCCGTCGCCAAAATCGCATTGCCAAAGCCGCGATATCCCCAATGGGCCAGGTTGCGGTGGGCCTTTTCGCCCGTCTGGGGCACGGTCACGGTAAAGCCCCAGCCGTAGGTCCCACCCCACCAGCGTCCGTCACATTCGCCGCCCAACGTGCCGTCAAGCCCGATGTTGCTCGGAATGATGCCGTCGTTGGCATCCATGCGCTCGACCCAGGCGTCGCAGTAGCCCTTTAACCAGTCGTAATATTTCTGTTCGCCGGTGAGCATCCAGGCGTTGACGACCAGGCTCGTTGCGCCCATGTTGAGCGGGTGATCACCTGCTACGTCGTTGTATTCCTCAAAATGCGCCAGCATTTCCTCATAGTTGCGCTCGCCGTGCAAGAGTACAAAGCGATTTTCCACCTCGATGGGGTCGCCTGCCCAATCCACTGCGGTGGCCTTGCGCAGCATGGGGCCGCGGCTGCCGTTATACATGCTGCGGATGATGCGGCGTTCCGGGTCATAGTTGGGCGCGCCTGGGTCTTCGGCCATGTAGAAGCCCGCAAAGCGGCGCACCCGCTTCTCGAAATTCTGTGCATAAGGATCGCACAGACCGAGCAGATTAAAGACCGACATGGACTCGCCGATGTGCAGCCAGTCACTAATGGTCGGGAACTCTTTGTAATACATGCCGTCGCGTGCAAACTCGACCTCTGTGGTCTTGGCGTCGGTGTACTGCTCGACATGCCCTTCCCACGCCAGGTTGCACATATCTAAAATCTCATCTGCGCCGCCCAAAGCGTAGAGGGTGGGCCAGTCGGTCAGGTTTTCGATGGCGTCGTCCGGCCCGTCATCGCCCCCCCAGCGCGGCACACAGCGCAGGAAGCCCCGGTCGTCAAAGTAATACTCAAAAAACTCAGCACAGGCCCGGTTGTTGGCGCGCAGCAGTTCGCGCTCCAGCAGCGCCCACTGTGGCGGCGACTGCGGGGTGTCGATCACCAACGCCGTGCGGCGAAATCCGGTGGCATTCATTGCCTCTCTCCTCGTTTGTCGGCTGACGTTAGCCGCGGTCGTGGATGGAAAGTAATCGTTTACCTGCTGTGTGCAGGGTCTCAACTCGCTTGGGGAAGGCAAAGCGCACGCTGCCCTCGCCGTGCGCCGGTTGCGAATAGAAGCTGCTCATGGGGACGACTGCGACGCCAATCTCGCGCGTCAGCCAAAGCGAAAACTCAAGCGCGGATAGGTTGGCTTGGGGAACAGACAAGCCAGTGTAGTCGGCAATGGTGTAATACGCGCCTTCGGGCATGGGGGCCTCAAACCCCGCTTCGATCAGATACTCCATGATCACATCGCGCCGCTCTTGATAGTCTCGCGTCAGTTGCTCGTAATAGGTGGACGGCAGATCATAGGCAGCCACCGCAGCCGCTTGCAGAGGAGTCGGCGCGCAGATGGTCAGGTAGTCATGCGCCCGCCGCACCGCGGAAGCCAAAGCATCGGGTGCAAACACAAAGCCCAAACGCCAACCGGTGATGGCAAAAGTCTTGCTCAGGCCCCCCGCGACAATGGTTCGGTCAGCCAGGGCAGGATAGGACGCGGGCGAACGATGGACGCGCCCGTCATAGAGGATGTGCTCATAGATCTCGTCGGTGATCAGGACAAGATCATGCTTCGTCGCCAAGTCCGCAACCGCGCCGATTTCTTCATCGTCAAAGACGCGGCCGGTCGGGTTGTGGGGCGTATTGATCAAAATGGCCTTGGTTTTGGGCGAGATGGCCGCGGCCAGCCGCTCAGGGTCCAGCCGATAGTCGGGCCGTTCCAACGGCAGGGGAACCGGGATGCCCCCAGCCATGACGGTGGCGGGCCGGAAGTTCTCATGGGCCGGTTCGATGATGATCACCTCGTCGCCAGGATTGACCACAGCCATCAGCGACACCACAATGGCCTCGGTCACGCCGCAGGTCACAGTCACATGCACATCCGGCTCGACCGCGCGCCCCAGCTTGGGCGCGTAGATTTCGGCCAGGCGCGTGCGCAGCGGTGGATAGCCCCAGGTGACGGTGTATTGGTTCTCGCCCCCGCGGATGGCAGCCACAGCCGCATCGACAATCGACTGCGGCGGATCAAAATCAGGATACCCTTGGCTGAGGTTGATCGCGCCGTGATCGATCGCGTGGCGCGTCATCTCGCGGATAAGCGACTCGTCGAATGAGTGCATCCTCAAGGCAGGCTGCATAGTCAATTCCTATTCAAGTCACCAATATAAATTTGGCGAATCAAGTGAGCGCTATAGCGTTGTTTGCTATAGCGCTTTAACGTGGCAAATCAAGCTGGTTGATGGTAGCAGGAGAACAGTGGTCAAGCAGTTTATACGAGCGCGGTGCGCACAGTCGACGCTTCGTTGAGCCGCTCGATGATGTCCGGGTCCAGCGTCCACCCAACCGCACCCAGATTGTCGTCCAGTTGGGCAACAGTGTCCGCGCCGGTGATGGCACAGGTCACTTCGGGATGGGACAGCACCCACGCCAGCGCGACTTGGGCCGGTGTCTTGCCCAATGCCTCGGCAGCATCGAACAACACAGGCAGCACGCGGCCTGCTGGCCCGTTCATCACACGCGCGTAGGCATCCGCCCCGCGTTTCTCCCAAAAGGAGTCTGGGGGAGGTGGCGCGCCGGGCGTGTAGAGGCCGCTCAACAGCCCAATCGCCAGCGGGCTGTAGGCCATCATTCCCAAGCCCAGTTCGCTCACCACGCCGAACAATTCCTGTTCCGGGCCGCGCGTCAAGAGGCTGTACTCGTTCTGCACCACGCGAAATGGCGCGCCATGCGCTCGCTCGGCGAGCCAGTTGCCGCGGCAGACCTGCCACGCGGCAAAATTACAGCAGCCGATATAGCGCGCCTTGCCCGCGCGCACAATATCGTCCAAGGCGCGCATGGTCTCATCCAGCGGCGTACTTGGGTCATAGACATGCACCAAGTACACATCAACGTAATCTGTCCCCAGCCGTCGCAGCGAGTTGTCGATCTCGCGCAGAATATGGACGCTGGACGAGCCTGCGTCGTTGGGGCCAGGCCCGATGCGGCTCGCAACCTTGGAGGTGATCACCACCTGGTCGCGGCGGCCCTTGATGGCTCGGCCCAATATCTCCTCAGACATGCCCGCGGTGCGGCGGTCGTCCAGGGGCGAGTAGACGTTGGCGCAGTCGATCAGGTTAATGCCTTGATCGATGGCATACTCGATCATCTGCTGGGCCGCGGCTGGGTCTTCCTGCCCGCGCAGGCCCAACCCCAGCGCCAACCGGCTCACCTTCACACCGGCTTTTCCAAAATTGACGGTCTCCAACGTGCCAATCCTCGTTTCCGTGGGTGTTTTTCAACGACAGATCATGCTCGATGATAGATGATGGTTGAGATTGGGGAACTGCACCGGAGATGAGTGATTGCAGTGTACTGAAAAGCGACGCAATCAACAAGCTGGTTGTGCGCCGCGGCGCGTATCGCGTACCCTGCGCGGCGCACAACCCCACTTGCGCGGTGCTTATGCTTGCGTCATGCGGCTTACAGCGCGACGAACTTGATGCAGACTGGCGTCGGCACCTCTAGCCGCCCTTCCAGCGGTGTCAGCTTGCCATTCTTGCTGTTGATGCTGTAGCGGAAGATGTCATCCGAGTTCTGATTGGCCGCGATCAGGTAAGTGCCCGTTGGGTCGAGCGCAAAGTTGCGCGGGAAGTTGCCGCGCGTGGAGGTCAAGTCGCTCAAGGTGAGCTTGCCGCTGTTCGGATCACAGTCAAAGACCGCGATGCTGTCGTGGCCCCGATTCGAGACGTAGACCGTCTTGCCCTTGGGATGCACATGGATGTCGGCACAATAGCTCTTATCCCGGAAGTCTTCAGGAAGTGTGGAGAGCGTCTGGATCTCATGCAGCGTGCCCTGCTCATGGTCAAAGGCAAAGCCTGTCACCGTCGAGTCTAGCTCATTGCAAACATAGACGAATTTGTTGTTCGGGTGAAAGGCCAGGTGACGCGGCCCCGCGCCGGATTTGATGCGCGCCCACGGTTGATTGTTGTTAGGCGTCAACTTGCCCTGGCTGGCGTTGAAGGTGTAGATCATCACCTTATCAATGCCCAAGTCCGGCACAAGCGCAAAACGATTGTTGGGGCTGAGATAGATCGAATGCGGATGCGGCTCTCCCTGGCGCTGCGGGTTCACGCTCGATCCTTCATGTTGGATCAGATCGCTCACCGCGTCCAAACTGCCGTCCTCTTTGATGGGCAAGACGCCGATATTGCCGCTGCCATAGCTCACAAACAAGACATTGCGTCCGGAGTGATCGACCGACAAATGCGCCGGGGACTTGCCATGGGTCGGCTGTTCGTTCAGAAACTCCAGCGTGCCATCAGAGCGGTGGATGCGAAACGCGGTGACCGATCCCGCGGGCTTGCCGTCTTTCTCCTCCAATTCGGAGACGGCATAGAGGAAACGTTGGGATGGATCGACCGCCAAAAAGGATGGATTCTCAATGCCCGTCGTGGTGCTGACCGGCGTCAGCGATGCATCGGCTGTATCAAAGCGGAACGCGTAGATCCCCTCGCTCTTGCTCCTCCCTGTTGAATCGCGCCGGGTATATGTCCCGACAAACATCAAAAATTCCTTGCGATCCTGGTGGCTCATTGTTCTTTCTCCAGTCAGATGGTGTGGGTATCGCGGCGAAACCAGCAGCGTACCAGACAATCAACTACTCGATGCAGGCCATTATGACATACGGGGCATTGGGTCCGGCCAGCCAAACTCCCCTGCCGCGTTCAGCGGCAGGGGCACTGCAAACAGAACGGATTCGACGGGGCGTGGGCCATAGACATGGGGGAACTGTTGGGCGGCGAAGGCATCGTCCGCGGCCGCGGGCGCTTCATAGACCAGACGGTCGCCCAAGTCGGCAGCGCGGATTGCCAATAACAGGAGATCAGGCGCGTTGCGGTAAAACGTATTGGCAACACGGAGCACCTGATCGGCGCTTGAACAGTGGATAAACCCTTCCTGGTCTAGGCTCACCGGTCGATAGACGCCCGCGGCTTGCGCGGCCAGCCAAGCCGTGGCGGTAACAATGTGATAAATGGTCGAGGGAGGCGCATGGTCAGCCGCTTGATAATCAGTCACTTGATAGTCAGCCGCTTGCTGTGTCCGCGCCTCGCGCAGATAGGTATCGAACAAACCGGGCGCATCGGCCACAAACCAGCGGATGCCCAGCTTGAGCAGATGGGCCAGCCCTGCGGACGAAAGTCGCATCGGGCGCACCTGGAGCATCACATTTTGACGACCCAACCGCTCCATCGCCCACAACAAAAGGTCGTCGTCCAGCGCAAACTGCCCCTGCTGATCGGCCTCAGCCGGATACAGATGCACCTGTAGCTGCGAAATGTTTAACACGCCTGCTTCGACCACCTGGCGCAGCCGCGCCGCAATGGTCGCGGGCGCGCCGCCGATCCACGTCATCGAGGGTGTCCCCGGCAGCACGCGCTGGATCGCAGCCAACACGTCCGGAGAACCACTCACAAAGAGGACGCGCTGGGTCACGCCATGACGGTCAAGGCGCGCTTTGATCTCGCCCAGGTCGGCATCCTTCGGCTCCAGGTAGAGCCGCCGAGCAGCATCCTGCGCCAACTCGTCCAAAACCTCGTCCAGCGTAGGCACACGCTGACCGGCAAAGGCTTCGCTGTAGCGCACACCCGCGTCCCAGCGACGCACTTCGTCCAGCGTTAGCTCGCGCACGGGACGATTGGCGATCTCCTCTGGCGCGTCGGTGGTGCGCGCCAACGTAGCATCATGCACACAGATCAGCGCGCCGTCCGCGGTTGTCCGTACATCCGTCTCCGGGATTGCGCCGGGGAACCGCCAGCCATAACGCAGCGCGGCCAGGGTATTCTCCGGCCCTTCATCCACTGTGCCGCGGTGCGCCTGGTAATAGACCTCGTCGCTCATGCGACCTCCTCACACTGCATTTTGACAGTGTATTTTGACAGTGCATATTCTATCTGTCTGGACGGGGGACCACAGAGCGAATCGACCACAGAGCGAATCGCCTATACACTAGCAGCCGGTCAAGAAGCGCGCGCCCTGCAAGATGCCCTCTTGCTCGGCCGCGGTCTCGCGGTGGAAGTTGGCATCCTCCAACTCAATCGACACCGCGCCTTGATAGCCCGCATCCACCAGCAGGCGGAAGATCTCTCCCCAGCGCGCAACCCCGTGCCCAGGGATCGTGTAGCGCCAGGTCATGCCTGCGAACGGCCGCGGCTTGCCAAACGTGGGCGGCTGCTCGCTGCCATACTCATAGAGCGCCTCGTCAAGCATCTCCGTATCTTTGCCGTGCACATGAAAGACGCGGCTGCTAAATTCGCTCAAAAAGCGCAGCGGGTCGATACGCATACGGATCAGGTGCGAAGGGTCATAGTTAATCCCCATAGCAGGCGACGGAACTTGCTCGAAGAAGGCGCGGTATCCCTCCGGCGTGCAGCAGAGCGCCCCAGGGCCAGGCCACCCCTCGATCACCAACTTAGCGTTGTTCTCCTCCAAGACAGGGGCCAACTCGCCAAAGCTTTCGACCATATAGCCGAAATTTTCGGCCCGCGGTCGCGCCGGGTCTTCCGGCAGCATGACCAAGAAATGGTTCATGGGGCCGAGCTTGGCGCAGTTGCGGACGAACTCGGCATTAGCAGCAATCGCTTCCTTGCGCCGTCCCGCGTCCGCGGCGATCATCCCCTTGTTGTCGGGTAGATCGACCGAGCCGATGCGCAGCCCCGCGTCGAGCACCTGTTGGCCGACTTGGTCTGCATCGCTGCGCAGGTCGATCACCTCCAAGCCGTTCTGTGTCGCCCACTGCAAGAGCGCGCCCAGATCCGCCTGCCAAGCACCATTGCCCCGGCGAAAACCAATCGGGTAGTTCCCGGTTCGCGTTTTCACAACAGCCCCCTCGCTTCCTTGTAATGGATAGGCATCAGTAGTGGATAGACATGATGTGGATAGATCTGCTCAAGATTCAAGGCTTCGAACGCTAGGCAAAGACCTCCTGCAGCACCCGTCCTTGCCAGGCCGCGGGTTGTGGAATGTCGAGCGCGGCCAAGATTGTCGGTGCAATGTCCATCAACGAGACCGGCGCTTGGATTTGATGGCCGATACGGATACCTGCCCCGGCAAAGATGATGGGGACAGTCATATCCTCCGGCCTGTCGCTGCCGTGCCCGTGCCCATGTCCTCCATGGTCGGCCATCACCACCAGCAGCGTCCCGTCCAGCAGTTCGGCGGCATCCAACTCAGTCAACAGGCTGCCCACAACCTTGTCGACGCGGGCCAACGCGTCGAGATAGGCCGGGGACATCCAGCCGTAGCGATGGCCGATGGCGTCGGTCGGCTCCATATAGACGAATGAGAAAGTCGGCTGCTCGGCGACGATGGTCTTGGGAATCAGTTCGGCCATCTCATCGAAGTGGCTCCAACTCAAGCGGCGGTAGACCACCGTGTCGAGCGAATCGGGCGCGGCCATATCGCGCAGCGGCTCCCACGTATAGAATGCAGCCGTGTCATAGCCGCTCTGGGCAATGGCGTCGATCAAGCTGGGGCACGCCACCGGCAGCCCCGTCCATGTGTTCGACGTGATGCCATGCACCGCAGGCGGCAGCGAATAGAAAAGCGATGTGTGGCAGGGCAGCGAGATCGACGGCATGACGCTCTGCCCCGCGTGGGTCCATGCGCCGCTCGCTTGCAGGGCTTGGATGTTGGGCGCGTCCGCTTGGGCGATGGCCTCCGGGCGGCAGCCGTCGAGCATGATCAAGATCGCTCGCTTGGCGCGCGGGGCCATTGCCCGAACATCGCTGTCGTTCGTGGCTGCCTGGGCCAGTTCCAGCACCAGATCGGTATGGTCGGTGTTGATCAAGTCTACGCCCCAACGCAAAATCTGGCGAAACGCAGCTTCCTCGCGCGCCGCGTGCAGCACCATGAGGCGCACCTGATGCTCACGGCACGCAGCGACCAGGGAGGGGGACAGATCCTTCAGCCCCACCTCGACCATCTTTGCGCCATACTCCTGGACCGCGGCCGCCACCTGGGCGGCTGTTTCCACGTTGATCTTGAGCGCGAAATCGGGCGCGGCGGCAACCAGCGCCCTAGCAAGCGCGTCGTCGCCTGTCCAGAAGAAGCTATCTTCCACCAGGTCCAGTTCGCGCACCAGCGCGATCAGCGCAGGCAGATCCACAGCCTTCAGGTCGAAATAGATCTTTGCCTTGCCCTTGAGCCAGCGCAGAAACGGCTCCAGCCGCGGCACCCGCTCACTGGCGAAAGCCGGATCAAACCAACTACCCGCATCCAGCGCATCGATCTCGGCCGCGGTCAGGTCCGCGATACGCCCGCGGCCGTTGGTAGTCAGATCGACGGTGGGACCGTGGATGACGTAATGGACGCCATCCTTGCTGACATTCACGTCAACTTCGACGTAGTCCACGCCCCATTCAATGGCCTTGGCCGCGGCCGCGTAGGTGTTCTCCGGCGCAACCGCATTGGCTCCACGATGAGAAACGACTTCAGGTTTGAACTTGAGCATGTGGCGCTGTTCTAGGCGAATGGGCTAGCTGCCATGATGATGTCGCAGTGATGATGCCGCTATGAGGCTAGGCCGCGCTTGGCCCGCTGGGCAGCGGCAGCAAATCGTCAATATGGACCGGCTGTCCGGTTGCAATGGCCCGGTTGCCCGCGACGCCCAACAGGATCGACGCTGCGCCGTCATAGTGGCTCGCAGCGCGGTCATAGGGATCAGGCGGCGGATTCTCGCCAAATAGCTGTTCCAACATCACCCGATCGCCGCCCCCATGCCCGCCGATGCCTTCGGGAATCTCCACTTCGTAGGGCTTGCCAAACATGGGAAAGACCCAAATATGCTTGCCGCCGAACTTGGCTTCGGCTTCGGGGTCGCGCTGCACGGTCTCTTCCTGCCCCGCAATAAACTGCTTGCCCACCTGTTCGACCAATTCGACTTCGAGCCGCCCGCGGTCGCCGGTAATGGCAATGCGATAGCCTTCCCACGGGCTGTAGGCAACCAGCGAATAGGTCAAGAGCGTCTGATTACGATAGCGCGCGGTCAAGCTCATGGTATCTTCAACCGTGATGTTTTCGCCAAAGACATTGCGGTCGCGCAGATAGCCGGTTTCTTCTTCCGCGGCCAAATAGAGTTGGGCCAGCACCGGGTTTTCATCCAAGCGCAGCGCAAAAGGATCAGCGGAGGCTGCGGCCTGGCCCGTATAGCGCGCATAGGCATACTCCTGCCCGCGGCGGGCTGCGTTCTCCTTGCCGTAGAAGAGCAGGTCGCCCATGGCAAAAACGGTCTGCGGATACGATTGCAGCCACCAGTTGATCAGGTCAAAGTGGTGAGTCGCCTTATGCACCAGCAAGCCGCCCGACTTGTCCTTTTCCCGATGCCAGCGGCGGAAATAATCCGCGCCGTGAAAGGTATCCAGCACCCACTGGAAATTGACATGCAGCGGCCGCCCGACCACCCCCTGCATCAACAGTTCGCGCACCTTCGTCGAAATCGGCGCATAACGGTAGTTAAAGGTCACGCGCAGCGAACGGCCTGTGCGGTCGATGGCATCGAAGATGGCGCGCGCCTTCTCATCATCAATCGTCATCGGCTTTTCGCTGATGGCGTCGCAGCCCAGTTCCATCGCACGGATGATGTACTTGTGATGCGTGGAATCCATGCTCGTAACGATGATGGTGTCCGGCTTGGTCTCCGCCACCATGCGGTCAAAATCATCGGCGTGATAAGTGGGTACGGGCGCTGCGCCATAGGTGTCTGCTAGATGTTGATTGTACCACGCCATGCGCACTTGGCTTAGATCGCACAAGCCCACAAGCGTGTTGTTGGCAGCGTAGGGTCCGGCCAGCGCGTCGATGAACATCTTGGCGCGCCCTCCCGTCCCGACCAGAGCATAGCGTTTGGTCACATTCCACCTTCCCAATTTATGCTGCATTATCGGCTGCCGGATCACACCGGCTTCTCGACTGTTTTGTTTTTATGTAAATTCGCCGTTGAACCGCACCCGCGGGGTCTTTGTTCTCTACCACCATACCACGTATAGCCCGGCTCTCCCATCCTGAAGACCCGGCGTGGCCCCTTTCCCCATTTCTAGCTATTCGTTCGGCGGCGCGTACACCTCTCGGTCGCGGATGCCAATCAGGAAGAGCAGACCATCCAACCCCAGATTGGAGATAGATCGGCCTGCCTGCTCGCGCACCAGCGGCTTGGCATGGAAGGCGACGCCCATGCCCGCCACGCTTAACATGGGGATGTCATTTGCGCCGTCGCCCACTGCAATTGTCTGTTCGAGCGACAGCCCCTCCAGCGCCGCGATCTCGCGCAGGATCTCGGCCTTGCGCGGCCCGTCGATAATCGGCCCCACCACCCGGCCCGTCAGTTTGCCGTCTTTGATCTCCAATTTATTGGCAAAGAGGTAGTCAACACCCAGACGCTGCTGTAGATGGCGGCCAAAATATTCAAAACCGCCCGAAATAATGCCGATCTTGTATCCCAAGCGTTTGAGCGTCTGCGTCACCCGTTCGGCCCCTTCCATCAGCGGCAGCGTGGCGGCGACCTCGGCCAAGACCGCTTGGTCCAGCCCGGCCAACAGCGCCACCCGCTGCGTCAAGCTAGCGGCAAAGTCCAACTCGCCGCGCATGGCGGCCGCGGTGACCGCGGCGACCTGCTCGCCCACCCCGGCGCGATGCGCCAATTCGTCGATCACTTCGCAGTCGATCAAGGTGGAATCCATGTCAAAGACCACCAGGCGGCGATTGCGGCGATAGATGTCATCGACATGGAAAGCCACATCCACATCCATTTGCTGGGCAATGTCCATCAACTGGCGGCGCAGCGCTTGTTCATCGCCAGGTCGGCCACTGACTGAAAGCTGCACACAGGCGCGCGGCAGCGCCTCCGGCGCAAGCAGCGAGGGCCGTCCGGAAAGCCGTGTGATCACGTCGATGTTGAGGTGGTGTTCGGCGCAGGCAGCCGCGACCGCGGCGATCTGGCGTGCGGTCAGCTTGCGCCCCATGAGCGTGATGATCTGCCGCGCCTTGCTCTGTTCGCCCACCCAGCGCTCATACGCTTCAAGGCTAATGGGCATAAAGTGGACCTGAATGTCCAGTTCATGCGCGCGAAAGAGAAGATCTTTGATCACCGCGGTCGGCTCGTGGGCCGCAGGGATCTCGATCAGAATGCCCAGCGCCAAGTAATCGTGGATCACCGCTTGGCCGATGTCCAAGATATTCACATCATGCTCGCCCAGCGCCGCGGCAAGCTGCGCCACGAGCCCCTGTCGGTCGCGACCGGTGACATTCACCAAGAAGAGATTGCGCTCCCCCGCTGCCCGCGCCGCGTGGGGATCAAGCGGGTCAATTTGCCCAAATTGCGTAGATGCCATCCATCTGCCCTGCTGTCAACACCTATTGGCAATCGCCGCCACAATGACCCATGTCACAGCGGCCCATGCCTTACCCTTTACCTATGATCATCTATCGATGATCATCACCCAGAGATTTTCGGTCTCTGCGTAATTCCAGCATCGAGGTTACACCATTTACAGCAGGGACGGCAAAAACTGCCGCGGCGGGCCTATTGACTGGCGAGGATTTGGCCGCCGTCGTCCGTCTTGCAACCAGCGTACGAACTTGCCCCGAACTCAATGCCAGATTGGGTAAACCTATCCAGTTGACCAGGATCAAAACCCTGCAGATGACTACTCTCGCAGGGAGGTGCTGGGTGTACCGTAAAGAGGGCCGGGTAGCTCTCTGGACTGTGTGCCTGCTAACTCCCCCTTGATGAACAGGCTGGCCGTTGGTGCGGCCTGTGTGGATCTCACCGGAAAGGATGAGATCGATGACAGCCATCCAGTCTTTCATTCAGCGTCATGCGCTGCGGACCTACTACGTCCTCACGTTTATCATCTCCTGGGGCGGCATCCTCCTGATTATCGGCGGGTTGGACGGACTCCCCGGAACCCCGGTGCAAGTCGAGCGGTTGTTCCCACTGGTGATCCTAGCCCTGCTCGCCGGCCCCAGCGTCACGGGCGTCCTCATGACCGGCCTCGTCTATGGCAGGGCGGGCCTGCGCGCGCTGCTCACGCGCCTGTTCCGCTGGCGAGTGGGTGCACGCTGGTATGCAGTCGCACTTCTAACGGCCCCGCTCTTTGTCGCGGCGGTCCTCTTCACGCTATCGCTCTTCTCCCCGATCTTTCTGCCCAGCATCGTTACGACCGACAACAAGCTATCGCTGCTGCTGACGGGTATCACCGTGGGGCTTGTGGGGGGCTTTTTAGAGGAGCTAGGCTGGACAGGCTTCGCCACCGCCGAGTTCAGACGGCGATACGGTATCCTCGCCACCGGGCTAATCATGGGTCTCTTGTGGGGCGCGTGGCACTTTATGGTGACCTTCTGGATGAGCGGCGATGCCTCTGGCGCGCTTAACCTCGCCCTCTATTTGCCCTCGGTCGTCGCCTCGGTCGGGGAACTACCGGCCTTCCGGGTGCTCATGGTCTGGGTCTACGACCGCACAGAAAGCCTGCTCCTGGCAGTGCTCATGCATGCCAGTCTCATCGCCAGCACGCTCTTCATCCTCAACTCAGCCACCGCAGGCGTGCCCGCCGTGGCCTGGCACTTTGTATTGGCGGTTGTACTCTGGATGGGGGTTGCTGCAATCGCAGCGGCCAACAACGGACATCTCTCTCGACCAGGGCAGTCATCGGCCAGCGTGGGATCACCCCAATTCACGCCGCGCTGACCCGCCGCATGAGGGCTGATATCGATCCAATGGCCCGGGCGTTCATGATGCCGCCACCTGCAGGCAAGCAAGCGCGGCGCACACGCTCCGGGCCTCTATGCCTTATGAGGGAAAGCTGAAGGTAGTCGCGAGGGTTTGGGTGACACCTTGAGCAGCGGCTAGGCGTGCCTTCTCAATGATCTCGACCACATGCCGCGCCTGGTCGGCCCCGGCCAAAGGCGGGCGATCTTCAAGAATCGCATTCGCTAGATCCATAATGTCGGCATAGACATGCGGCTCCTCAATCTCCAGGTGTTCACCCTGTAAATAAGGTTGGTCGCTTAGATCAAAACGGTGCTCTTGGGTTGCATCGGTGGTCAACTCATAGGCGGTCGGATAACCGCTGGCGTGGTCGACATCGGTAACTTCCAACACGCCGTCTGTGCCGTATAGCCCCATGCCTCCCCACGGGATGCGACGGCTCCCCCGGCAGTTTGCGCCCACAGCAGTCACCAAAGCGCCGCTCTGGAATTCCATCAGCAGCAGATTGTTATCGTCTACTTCGACCTGGATCGTCTCGCCGCGCCAGGTACGCTCAGGCTGAACTTTATTGCTCAACGCTGTGACACGGCTGACGGGACCCAGGACGCTGGTAACCAGTTGCAACGAGTAAACGGTTACATCGGGCAGGGGGCCTGCTCCGGCTCGGTAGTACCAAGCCGGGTTGATCTCAGCCAGCGCGCCGCTGCCGCTGCGAATCGGCTCGTTCTCATGCCCAAAGCCCATGGTATAGGTGTGCCCCACACATACTTTCCCCAATGCGCCCAGACTGTCGCGCATACGGGCTGTGGATGGGAAAAGTTCATAGCCGGGCGCCGCCGCAATTTGAACCTTGTGATGGGCCGCGGCGTCGATCAGTTCGTCCGCCTCCGCCACGGTGGTAGTCATGGCTTTCTGAATGTAGACATGTTTACCGGCGCGGATGGCCGCCAGGGCATTGGCGTGGTGGAAAGGAATCGGCGTGATGATCAGCGCCAGATCAATATCGACCTTTTCCAGCATCTCCTCGATGGTGGTGAAGTACGCATCGATGTTAAACCGTTGGGCAGTGGCGCGGGCACGCTCTTCCACCACATCGGCCACGGCTACAAGTTGCACCGTTTCTTGAGCGTCGGCCAAGCTCAGATGGGGAAGGACGCCGCGCTGCGATAGACTGCCACAGCCGACCAAGCCGGCTCTAAGTGGGGTTCTCATTGCTTTGCTCCACAGAAATGTTACGGGAATGGACCGGGTCAAGCGACCCAGTGAACGAATGTTGGAGGGTCTGCGTCTGGCCGGATGCCGCGGCCGCTGCCGTCTGTTCTAAAACTTCAACCACATGCAGCGCCTGGTCAACCGAGAGCAGCGGTTCATTGCCCGTTTGTATACAATCGACTAGATGCTCAACACCCAGATGGTGATCGGGGCCGCTTGTGCGTCCCTGCGCCTTGGGAATGGGAAAGGGCGGCTCCATGGTCTGCCAGCCGGCATCACTTGTATAGAGGTGAACAGGACTGTCGACATAGATGGGGTCAAACGCGATAGTGCCGCGCAAACCGTAAATTTCCACCGCGGGCGCGCGCGTGGCCGCGGCCACACTATTGGCAAAGAGGGATGCCAGGCGACCGCCGCCAAAGTCGAGCGTCATATGCCAGTTGTCGGGCGACTCCACCGGCACACGCTTGCCCGCAAAGGGGCCATCTTCGATGACAAAATGGTCGAGTGCGCGCTCGACAAAGCCGCTGACGCGCAAAACGGGACCAAGCAGGCTGGTCAGTGCGTGGAGTGGATAGACGCCCATGTCATAGGCAGCACCGGCGTCAGCAGCAAAGAAAGGCGACGGATCCGACGGGTAGCCGGCCCACGGCGGGACACCCATAAAGGCGTGGGCGCGGGCGGCATAGATATCGCCGATAACACCTTCTTGGATCAAGCGCGCCACATAGCGCACCTGGGGGAAAATACGCACGCAGGGCGCGCAGACAAGGACCCGCCCGGCGCGCCGGGCAGCGTCGCGAATCTGAATCGCCTCGGCCACAGTCGGGGCGACCGGCTTTTCGCTATAGACATGCTTGCCCGCGGCCAGCGCGGCGAGGGTAGTTTCCGTGTGGAGTTGGATGGGCGTGAGATTGATCACGGCTTGCGCGTCAGTCTCAGCCAGCATCTTGCGATAGTCGGTGTAGCGATGCGGAATGTTGTACTGGTCCGCCAGTTTGTGCAGCCGTGCAGGCGTGCGCGCCGCCGCGGCCACGATCTCGGCGCGGTCGGCCAGGCGATGAAACTCGGGTAGATAGTCGCGTTGGGCCACATCGCCACAGCCCAATAGCGCCAGTTTGATCTTGGTCATGCCATAAATTCTGTCTAGTTTGTTCTCCGTAGGTGCACTCAGCGGGTCTACACTGTGAACGGAATGATGCAATGAGAATGATCAGCCCTTAAGCCCGGTGAGGGTGATCCCTTCGACAAAGTAGCGTTGGGCCACAAAAAAGAGCACGATGAGCGGCGCGGTGGTTGCCAGCGCGGCGGCCATCATTAGATGCCACTCGGTAGTGTGGCGTCGCTGAAAGGCGTAGAGGCCCAGTACCAACGGGTATTTGGTAGAGTCATCCAGGTAAATGAGCGGGCCGAGGAAATCATTCCAGGCGTACATGAAGTGAAAGACTGCCACCACCATCAAGGCAGGTTTGACCAGCGGCACCATGATGCGCCATAGGATGGTAAAGTCCCCCGCGCCGTCAACCCGCGCCGATTCGCTGAGGTCCCAAGGGATAGTCAACATGAATTGGCGCAGCAGGAAAATGTTGAATGCATTGCCAAAGAAAGTGGGCACAATCAGCGGCGCATAGGAGCCGACCCAACCAAAGCGCTGGAAAAGCACATAGGTGGGAATAAGCAGCACAATCCCTGGCAGCATCATCGTGGCGAGCGTAATCGCAAAGAGCAGATCGCGCCCTGGGAACTCCAGCCGGGCAAAGGCATAGGCAATGATCGTCGAAGAGATGACCACCCCACTTGTCGAAAGCACCACATAGAACAGGGTGTTGTACATCAGCCGCCCATAGTGAAAGGCCGGATTGGTGAGCGCCTCCGCGTAGTTCTGCCACTGGATCGGATCGGGAATCCACATCGGCGGCGAGGTAAACACCTGGTTCTGCGGCTTGAGCGATGTAACAATCAGCCAGAGGAAGGGAAGGAGAAAAAGCGCCCCAACGCTGAGCAGCAAGAAATGGGTGCCAATCGAGCCGAGTTGACGCCGCCACGAAATCGCAGCGGTGGATGCGCGCACAATAGGTTGAGGTTGAATTTCAGTTAACTGTCTCATGAGATTTTCCTAACGCTAGACATGCCTAACGCCGAGCACCCCCTTCGTAGTAGACCCAACTCCCTGATGTACGTACAAGAATCAGCGTGACACCAATCAGCACAATGAACAAGACAACCGCCATGGCCGAAGCATAGCCCATTTCATAGTAGCGGAAACCATTGCGGTAGATATGCACGACATAGACCAGCAGCGAGTTGAGCGGGCCGACGTTTTGTGTCTCCCCGCCCGCAGAAGCCGCTACAAAGGCCAGCGCGAAGACTTGGAACGAATTGATCATGCCGATGATCAGGTTGAAAAAGATCGTCGGCGTGAGGAGCGGCAAGACCACCCGCACAAGTCGCTGGAGACT
Organism: uncultured Litorilinea sp.; assembly: GCA_964655505.1. GTDB lineage: Bacteria > Chloroflexota > Anaerolineae > Caldilineales > Caldilineaceae > QEUY01. The sequence continues at coordinate 25,708 of CAZZNG010000025.1, forward strand.
GTTCGCGCCGTCGATGGTCGCCGCTTCGATCAGCGACTTGGGAATTTCTTTAAGACCCGCCAAAAAGATCAGCATGGGCACGCCTACGCTGCTCCAAATCGAGATCATGATCAGCGCCGGTTTTGACCATTCCGCACTGCGCAACCAGCCCAGCGGCGGAACGCCCAGAAGGCCCAGCCCGGCGTTGACCAAGCCCCAGCGCGGATCAAGCAAGATGTACCAAATCAGCGCGGTCGCAACAGTGGGCATCAGGCCAGGCAGATAGTAGAGCGTGCGGTAGAGGCCAATCCCCCGGCTGCGCGTGTTGAGCAAGAGCGCCAGCAGCAGGGCCACAAGCAGCCCCAGCGGCACCGAGAAGAGGGTGAAATAGGCCGTATTCCACACGGCGCGCCAATAAAGCGGGTCGCGCGTGAACATGGTCGTGAAGTTTTCCACGCCAATGAACTGAGGCGGCGTCAGCACGGTGTAGCGCGTGAAAGCAAAATAGAAACTGGCAATCACCGGATAGGCTGTAAAGACCAGCAGGGAAACTATCCAGGGCAGGACAAAGAGATAGGCGTTCAATGCATCGCGTTGACGCCGGGTGAATCGTTGTGTAGCCATATTTACCTTTTGGAGTAGGGGAGCTAAGGCCAGCCTGTCATATGATTGCAGATGGCAGCATATGACAGGCTCGCCGGCCAAATCGCAGATTAGGCTTGCAGCGTTTCATCCAGGCGCGTCTGGATCAACTCTTGGGCAGTTGCCAGCGCCTGCTCTGGCGTGGTTTGCCCGAAGAGAACTTCACTAATGCTCGCTTCCAGCGTGTCATTAGCAAAGTTTTCAACGGGTGAATTCCACATGTCGACGGTATCGTTGAGGTAGTCGGCGAAGAAGTTGTGGATCTCGGTGGCGCGCTCAACGCCCACTTGGTCGACCAATTGCGTCGTGAGCACGCCCTCGGGGAAGTTGATCCAAGCAGGCGTATCCATGATATAGGTGTACCAGATCTCCCACCCCTTGGTGGTGAAATACTCGCAGAAGTTGAAAGCCTCTTGCAGGTTGGTCACGCCCGCGGGCACAATCCACCAGTTGGGCCAATAGCCGGTAACCGAGCGCTCACCGTTGGGACCAACCGGGAATTTGGCAATCTCCCACTGGAACTGCATTTCAGCGTCGCTGGTCGCCCAACTGCCGGACTGGATCATGGCCGCAAAGCCCTCGGCAAACGCGCCGGGCGCATAGGCCGACTCAAATTGACCGTAGAAGTTCAGCTGCTCGAGATCGCCCTTGAACTGCTCATTGAGCCAGGTAAGCCAGAACTGTACCCACTCAACGTTCTCTGGCGTGTCAATCGTGTACTGCAACGCGTCGGCGTCGAAAAGCTGGCCCCCGTTCAACCCACTCCACACCGGCTTGAGCCAAGGCGTGCCCCAAGGTACCAGCCCGACTTGTTCAGGTTGATCAGTCCATTCCGTCAATTGGGCCGACACTTCCTGAAGCCCCTCCCAAGTGGTGGGGAAGTCAGCGCGGTCAGTCGGCAGACCGGCCTCCTCGAACATATCTACGTTATAGATGAGACAGCCGGCGCCAGCCGAGGCGGGCAGGCCGTAGATGCCGCCCTGCCACCGGCATGAGTTGAGCGGCCCCTCAAAATAGGCGTCATGTGTCGCATAGGGCGCATCTTCCATGAACGCGTCGAGTTGGCTGAGGGAGCCGCGCGCAGCGAACTGGGCAGGCGGGTCAAAAGAAGTCGCCGTATCGGGCGGGTTGCCCGCGGCGATGCGCGTTAGAAGAACCTCGGTGTATTCACCACCACCCGGAGGCCCGCCGGAAATTTCATATTCGACCGTTATATCGGGGTACATTTCCTCGAACCCCTCGACGATCTGCGGGATGGCGATTTGGGTCGTGGCAGTGGAATACTGATTCCACCAAGAGATGGTCGTACCTTCGGCAGCGGGCGCGCCCCCAGTTCCCGCTTCACTTTCGGTCGGGGCGGCTGACGGTGTGCCGCAGGCGGCCAGCGCCAGCGCGCTGCCTGCGATGCCGGCCATCTTTAGAAAGCGGCGGCGTGACAGGCCGGTTGTGGGTTGAGGCGTCTGGGTGGTTGCTTGGTCGGTGGACATAGATGGGTTTTCCATTGATTGCTCCTCCTTAGAAGCAGACTTACCAGGCGAATAACTTCGGTTCAACTGGTGTTGGGTATCTCGATATAAGCGTTCCCGTAATGACCTGTGTCGGCGCGCATTCGGTCTGGCGCGTCCGAAGGCTGCCACTGGGGTTCAGCAGGAATGGGTACAGCAGTGTGCCAGTTTTCGGGGCGCACGATGCGCGCACAGATGAGCAAGGGCTGCCCCGGATCAGTTGTATGCAGCTCGCGCAGGGTCAACTCGCGGGCCGGTATATTCATCAGAAAGGCCATACGGGTGAGCAAGTTGCCATAGGTTGTGATGGTGTAATCTTGCTCTGTCAATGCCAACTCATGCAGGAGATGGCGCACCTGGATAGGTGTAAACCAGTGATACATATAGAGCGGCGCGCCGGTGCCCATCTCTAACCCTCGGTGGAGATAGTAATCAACGCACCAGAAGTTGATGAGCAAGACACCGCCCGGCCGCAACAGGCGCACCGCATGGTAGAGCGCCGAGCGGATGTCGAAGATGACAGCCGTTGTAAACTGATTGACAAAGCAGTCGAACTGCTCGCCCTCAACGTGATCGGCCCGGCTCAAGTCGGCGACGATGGTGACCTCAGGGCTGTGCGGCGCGAGATCGAGCGCCTCCGCCCCGGTCAACTGCTCGCCGCCAAATTGACGGATGGTGCTCGTCTCGCCCACCTCAAGCGCCCGCCCGCGTATATCGGCGCGGTGTTGCATGAGAAAATCGGCCCAGTAGTAGCGAATCACGCTCAAGCCGTTGGACTTCCCCCCATTCACGGGAGCGAGGCGGCGAAAACGCAAGGCGCGCAGGTGGCGAATACCGGGCCAACGCTGCCAATGCTTGCCCTCGCGTACCGATCGATACGCCTCGATCAGCGTTGCGTTCTTCGAACTCACCTAGCCCTCCCCAGCGGATCCGTCTGGGCGCGTCGTTCGCTGGAATCCGGCCAGGGCAGCGCCGATAACCCCTGCGTCCGCGCCCAGGCTCGCCTGGACAATCGGCAGGCCGCGTGTTGCATCGGCATAGATGGCACGACGAATGGCGGGAACCATGCTGGCCCAATACGGCCCACCTGCTAGGCCAAGCCCGCCGCCGATCACCACCGCGGCGGGGTCGAGCACGTTGACCAGCAGGCCGATCGTGCTGCCCAGCGCAGCGCCCGCGCTCTGTAGGATATGCCGCGCGGTATCGTCCCCTTGCGCGGCCCGCTCAAAGAGTTCGCGCCCGTGGGCCAGGGTCACCCCAGTCGCCGCGGCATAGCGGGCCAAGAGAGCCAGGCCGGACGCGTACTCCTCCAAGACAAATGGATGGACCACATCGCGCTCGTTGGGCAGTTCAAGCGGTGCAGTAGCCATCACCAGCGCATTGCCATGCTCACCGGGCCAAGGTCGTCCCGCCTGCACAAGACAGGAACTGATGCCTGTCCCGACTGTCACGAAGACAAAAGAGGGGTAGCCCGCGCCCGCGCCAAAAGTCGCTTCGGCCAAAGCATGGGCACGCACGTCCGCCTCGACGACGGACGGCGCAATCCGGCTCAAGGTCGCTTGGACAGGCAGCCCCTGCCAAGCGATGGTGTGGCCGCTCTGCACCGCCCCATCCGGCGAAACCAACTCGCAGATGCCAAGCCCAATCGCGGCCACCGGCTGCGCGCATTCGTGCTGCAGTTGTTGGACCAATGCAAGCACATCGGCCAGGACAGCTTGGCCGCCGCGCGCAGCGTGGGTCGGAATCTCAATCCGGTGCGACAGCGCCCCCGTCCCTACATCCACCAGCCCCCCGGCGATCTTGGTGCCGCCGATGTCAATGCCGATGGCCTGCGCGGGGGTAGGCGCTGCGGGGTGACTACGCATTGCTCACAGGCGCATTGGGCGGCGCATAGGTCGGCGCCACGCCAAAGAGCAGTTCGACCGGCTCACCGGTCATGTTGAAGTACTGGTGGGGAACGCCGGCAGGCACATAGAAGCCGTCCATTGGGTTCAACTCGAACCAGCGTTGGCCCTCGGCATCCGGGATAAAGACGTTGAGTCTGCCCTGGGTCAAGAGCAAGCTCTCATCGCCATCATGCATATGGAGAGGCGATTTCTGGCCCGGCTGTAAATAAGCCTTGCCCACGGTCAGATGCTCTGTAGCGGCCAGCAGCCCAACCAACATGGGCGGGCAGGACAGCGCCGCGTCATGCTCAAAGCGCCAGATGTAGTCAGTTTCACGCACAACCTGCATCGTATGCTCCCGGCGAATGGCAGCGTTGTGCATGGGAATCCGGCCCAGATGCTCATCTTGCGTATAGCGGCTGTTTGTCAACAGCGGCTGCTTTTGCGCATAAGAGCCGGAGGTGCCCTGCGAAGGCGGCGGCGCGAAGAATTCCAGCACTTGCAGCAGGTCCGAACCGTAGTTATAGGCGTGGTGCCACGTATCGCGGCGGAAGAAGACGCTCTCGCCTGCCTCAACCCGATGCACCTCACCGGTCTCGGGGTTGGCAATGACCATGGTGCCGCGCAGTACATAGAGCAGTTCGTCGGCGGCAAAGATGGTGCGGAAGCTGTCCGAATGGCGAAAGCTGCCGCCGGGGGCCAAACCAAAGATCAGTTGGTGGATCTTGTCCGTGGACGCATAGATCCAATCCGCGACTTCGCCGGCGTCCGGCTCGCCCCACAGATGCCGGGTCACCTGCCCATAGGGAATGTGGGCAGGTCCGTCAAAGGTGGGGCGTGGCGACGGTGCATAAGCCATCCTAGTGGCTCCGATCATGAATCAGGTGAGCAGCCTCGCCCTCCGCATCATCCAAAGCAAAGGAGGGTGGCGTAAAGGTGCTCTCAATGGTGCGGGCCTGCCCATCACGTCCAGCAGCCTGGGCCTTGAGCATGATCTCCAACACATGATAGCCATGCTCAGGCGTGATGATCGGCTTCTGGCCGGTCTGAATCGACTCAACCATGTGGCGCAAGCCATCGGTCCACGGCCAGTTGGGGTCAGTCTCCTCAAAGATCTGCCAAGCGCCGACCTCATTTTGCCAAAGCTCATACCCTTCGGGATCCCAGTCATCCCCCATCATTTGGATGGTGCCCTTGCTGCCGTAGATCTCGATGGCCGGGGTGCGATATTTTTGCATGGTGAAGCCGGTGGTGACCACGGCAAAAACCGAGTCGCCGAAGTCGAGCAAGATGTGGGCGTTATCGTCGGCGTTGACCTTCATCATCTCGCCGTCCACCACCCGTTCGGGGATGGCAGTGCCCACAAGTCCAGTGACGCGCTTGACCGGCCCGAGCAGCCCCGTCAGGCTTACCACGTTATAGACGCCCAGATCAAACATTGAACCGCCGCCCGGCTCATAGAACCACTTGCCCCAACTGGGGCCAGCCCACCCATAGATGGCGCGCGCCAGGTAAGGCTTGCCGATATCCCCGTTGTGAATGCGCCGCCAAATGGTCTGGTAGGTTGGGCTGAGGATCACATGGGGGGCAGGGATCAGATAGCCGGGGCTGGTCTTGGCTAGTTCGACAATTTCGGCAGCTTCGGCCAAGTCAGTCGACATCGGCTTTTCTACCAAGACATGCTTGCCTGCTTGGAGTGCGGCTTTAGTGATCGGCCCATGCTGCGGCATGGAGGTGAGCACCAGGACGAGGTCGACATCATCGGCCCCTACAACCTCTTCAAAGTCGGTGGTGAAGCGTTGGAACTGAAACTTGTCCACCAGTTCCCGCCTCGATTCTTCCACATCGCACAATACGATGCCCTCTACCTTACCTTCGAGGCGTAGACGGTTAAAGATAGTGATGTAAGGCCGCTGCATGACGCTGCCGCAGCCAACAATGCCTACCCGAACGGGTGTTGTCATGAGAAATCCCCCTACTTGATAGTCAAGATGGTTGATCGTTAAAAGTGTACGGCCAGTTGGGCAACTGGGCTGTCACCCGCCGTATCCCGGCGCTGGTTTTGCAGGACAAAGGAACAGTGGTCACCCCGATAAAGCGCCTTGAAATACTCCAGTGGACGCTCATCCTGTGCAAAGGTCACGCCCTCCAGCAGCAGCATGGGGCTGCCTGGACCAAGTCCAAAGAGGGCTTGTTCCGCGCCATTGGCCGTCGCAGCTTGAATGTTCTGGGTGGCGTGGGAGACGCGTAAGCCATACGTTTGCTCAAGGAGCCTGTAGAGCGAGCCGTCGGTCAGGTCCGCCTCTTCCAGCCCAGGACAGAGCGCCGATGGCACATAGCTTGTCTCCAACAGCAGCGGCAGATCGTCCACGCCGCGCAGCCGAACAAGCTTGACAACCTGCTGGTCGCCGGTTAAATGCAGCGCCGTCGCCACGGCTAGGGACGGTTGAATCACAGCCTGCATGAGGAGACGCGAGAAGACAGGCCGCCCTTGCTGGGCCATCGACTCGGTGAAGCTGCGCAGATTGAGAATGGAATAGGCAACTTTGGGCGCAGCGACGAAAGCACCCAGACCGTGACGTACGGTCAGCAGCCCTTCCCTGGTCAGATAACCCAGTGCTTGGCGCGCGGTCATGCGGCTGACGCCCGCCTGCTGCGAGAGTTCGCGTTCCGAGGGAAGACGGTCGCCTGGCTGAAGCTCGCCAGACACGATCTGCGCGCGAATATGCTCGGCGAGTTGATAATAGAGTGGGACAGGACTCCCTTTTGCAAGCATATTGATACCTATGAGTGAGCCAAAATGCTGTACACTGGTGACGAAAGCGACGGCAGTATAGTATAGAGGTCTATACCAGTCAACTTCCCAAGGAGGTATGTAGCTGCCGCTGTCATTTCGCTGTCTGTTTGCTGCGACCCCTTTTTGCCCTTCTGGCCGCCAAACTGCACCAGCTATGACAAGCCAGACCCTACCTCTGGTAGTCGCTGATTTTTGTTCGACAAGCGCCAAAGGAGCGATCGCGAATGTTTCGGCACAACCAGCCCTTTTAACTTGCTTTTTATTTTGTCCTATGGCATGGTCCGTTCGGCATCATACAATTGTCGTATATAGATGCCATATAGATGACACCATAAAATGCTTGTTTCTTAACCCATCATTACTGGCTTACATTGCTGACAACCCTCCACCCAGGAGCATCGAATACGTACAAACCTACCTTAATGATGTTTCCACCGCGCATCGTTAGGTAGACAATCATCACAACAATCAACAATTCAATAGGGTTTTGGAAGACATGGACGAATTCATCGACGCCATGAATTTGTCACGCGCCTTCTTTACGCGCGCGGCAAATTCAAGAAACCATTTTA
>CAZZNG010000026.1:0-32816 GCA_964655505.1 uncultured Litorilinea sp.
GAAGAACGGCACGAAGCAGACGATCTATTTCTTTGCCAAGGAAGAGAAAGAGGGCGCGTTGGACGACGTTCCTCAGGGCTATGTTGTTTCAGAGAGCAAGAACGGGCTGCCAGTCCTGAAGAAGGGCGGCTAGTTCAGCGCGTGTCTGCATTGGACTCGCGAATAAAAAAGGGGCCAGCGCTTGCTGACCCCTTTTTGTATTTGTGGTTGGATTAGCTGAGTCGCTGTACGTTGACAGCCGCCGGACCCTTCTGGCCGTCCTGCACCTCGAACTCAACCTGCTCGCCTTCCTTCAGCGTCTTGTAGCCCTGTCCCAAGATGGCTGAATGATGGACGAACACATCCTTTGCGCCGTCGTTGCGCGCAATGAAGCCATAGCCTTTCTGGTCATTGAACCACTTGACCGTGCCGATTTCCCGTGTAGTCATTTTGTGGACCTCCAAAGGGTGTGGGAGTGGGTAATTGACGCCAGTTTGCTTCCAAAATGTGTAGACGAAAAACCGCCCAGACCTTGGCAAGTCTGGGCGGTGCGTGTACATCCGGAACAGAACTTACAGCGTCTTTCGATGCCACTATATACCGCTTTTTGGGCTACGTCAAGTAGTTATTCAGGTAGCGAGATAAAGAATGCGATTCCCCACAAACAAACATCATTAATTGCAAAGCAGAGAATCTTAGAAGGCAGGCCGCAGGAAGGTCAGCGCAATCGTCAGCAAAATTCCCCCACTAATGAGAAAGCCGGCGGTTGACAAGGGAGCATACTTGGATGCAGTTGGGCGCGCGCCCAGGAGATAGCCTAGAATTGCCAACACAAGCGTGGCGGGAAACAGGACAAAGAAGACCTGTATGCTCAGTTCCTCCGGCCAGTATCGGCCACTCACCATCACGACGCTCCCGCAGAGCAAGGCGAGTAGCGACGACGTGATGGTGAGAACCGGCTTATTAAGGCAAATCACGGTGCGCGCCTCCCTTCGGCTGTGATTCAGCGGCGACTAGTTCTAGTCGTCTTCGTCATCCCCATGATGGTGGTCGCCGTCGTGCGCGTGACCGTGCTCCAACTCCTCCCCGGTTGCCTCGCGCAGCCCCAAAACCTCCACATAGAAGTGGAGCACTTCTCCGGCTAGCGGATGGTTCATGTCCACCACCACCGTATCGGTGCGAATCTCGGCCACATAGCCTTCGACCGATTCATCGGCTTGCTCGTCATACAGTTCAATCGGCATCCCCAGGCTCAGGTCAATATCATCGGGGAAGATGTCAAGCGGCACTTCTTCAATGGCTTCTTCGTCATACTGGCCGTAGCCATCCTCCGGGTTGATGCTTACTTCCTGCGAATCGCCCACGCGCATGCCGTAGAGCGCGTTTTCAAGCCCAGGGATGATCTCGCCATAGCCCTGCAAGAATTCGATAGGCCCTTCTTCGTCCGTACTCTCGATCAATTCATCATCGATTGTCAACCGATAGGCGAGTTTGACGACAACGCCATGCTCTACTTTTTCAGGCTGTGCCATGCGCGCTTCTGCTTTCTTGCCCCGTTGGGCGGATTCTGCCGGTAATTCCGGCTCGCTTTGCTAATTGGCAGTGCAATGATTACGGTGCTCTATAAAATGCCACACCACTATACCGCTTGGCGGATCACGCGTCAAAAGTGTGGCTTGTATGCTCGAATACACCTGCGTCCGGTGCGTCTTACCCCAGCTTGCCCTATCCCAACTTGTAGGCGGCCTTTGCCAGCCCATAGGCAGCGGCGTGAATCATCTCCTGTGCATCTTCTTCGTCGATCACATGGCGCACCACCAGATTTGCCAGCCAATTGGCGTCGACACGCCGCGCCAAATCATGGCGTGCCGGGATCGACGGATAGGCACGCGTGTCGTCGTTAAAGCCGACTGTGTTATACAGCCCGGCTGTCTCGCTGACTGCCTCGCGGAAGCGCATCATGCCGTTCCAACTGTCATAGAACCACCAAGGCGGCCCCAGGCGCAGCGCAGGGTAGTGTCCCGCCAGCGGCGCAAGCTCGCGGCTAAAGGTTGTCTCGTCGAGCGTAAAGAGGATCAAGCGGAAGTTGGGTTCATTGCCAAAGCGGTTGAGCAGCGGGCGCATGGCGCGTGTGTACTCTGTCGCCAAGGGAATGTCCGCGCCCATGTCCGGGCCGAACCGCTCATAGAGCAGCGCGTTGTGGTTGCGGAAGGAGCCGGGGTGCAGTTGCATCACCAGCCCGTCTTCCACGCTCATGCGCGCCATCTCCATCAGCATGTGCGCGGTGAACGCGGCCGCGTCCGCCGCGCTGGCCTCCCCGCGCAGGCCGCGCTCAAAGATGCGGGCCGCGTCCGCTTCCTCCAGGGCTTCTGTGTGGGGCGTGACCGCGGCATGGTCGGTGGCGGTCGCGCCTAGCTCCTTGAATGCCGCGCGCTGCTGCTCCAACGCCTGGATGTAAGTGCGATAGTCGCCAATGCTGCGCCCCGTCACCTCGCCCAACCGCTCGATCTCCTGCCGCCAGGTGGGGGTGTCCAAATTCACGACCGCGTCAGGCCGGAACGTCGGCAGAATCCGCCCGCGCCAGCCCGACGCACGGATCCGCTTGTGGTGGGCCAAGTCCGATGTGGCCGGGTCGGTTGTGCAAAGCACCTCGATGTTGAAGCGCTCATACAACGCCCGCGGGCGAAATTCCGGCTCGCGCAGACGGTGGGCAATGTGGTCATAGATCGATTGGGCTGTGGCCGGTGTCAGCTTGTCGCGCACGCCAAAGACGCCATATAACTCGTCGTCCAGCCACATGCCGGTGGGCGTGCCGCGGAATAGGTAATAATGATCGGCGAAGGTCTGCCAGATGCGCCGGTGATCCGTCTCGACCGGGCTGCCGTCCCGCCGTGGAATGCCCAACTGTTCCAGGGGAATGCCCTGGGAGTAGAGCATACGAAAGACGTAATGATCGGGAATGATCAGCAGGTCAGCCGGTGTGCCAAACTGGTAATTGGGATCGGCGAAGAGGCGCGGGTCGACGTGCCCATGTGGACAAATCAAGGGCAAATTGGCGACCTGTTCATAAAGCGCCAGCGCAATGCGCTTTTGCGCCGGGTCCGGGTCAAAATAGCGGTCGTGGGGTCGGGTCAAGGTTTGCGTGGACATGGCATGGCTCCCGAAAGGTGGCGTCCGGCCCAAGGACCGGCATGGTGAACCCATGCACAGCAGCACGGGGATGGCTTAGGCTCAGTATAGCAGCGGCCATGGGGATGCCCAAGTAGGCACGTTGTGGATAGTAAGGTTGGCGCAACTTTGGTGCATGGTCTATCATTGCGCTATGATGCTCTGCCCTGTTGCTCGATGGCTTTGGCTGCAATCTTCTCTGTGGTTTCTATGGCTGCGCCGCGGCTGTCTTGCCGGCCTGCTGCTCTGGTTGGCCCTCGGCGCAAGCGGCCACCATGGCGCGCACGCGCAATCGGTGCAGATTGCCAACCGTCCCTATGGCGAAGACCAGGTCTTCAAGATCATCGGACGGCTCAACACGGAAAACGGCGCGCCCCGCGAACATAGCAGCGTGGTCAACCACCAGGGCTACGTCGTCGAAGTCTACTCTGAGGAAAACGAGCGCCCGCGTGCAGGCATTGCGGTCTACGACTTCAGCGACCCCACCAACCCGACCTTGGTCGCCCACACCGACGAAAACACAGACAAGCTTGCCGAGCAGCACGCAATCGGCTTTACCCACTGGCAAGGCCGCGACTATGCGGCGCTGTTGGCGGTTGACGGGATCGAAATCTGGGATTGGACCGAGGTCCAAGCCATGCAGCAGGTGGGGCGGCTGGAACTGCCCGGCGTCGAATTTGGCTATTCGCGCGGGGCCTGGTGGTCGGCGTGGCAGGCCCCCTACCTCTACGTGAGCGGCGCGAGCAACGGCGTTTTCATCGTCGACACCAGCGACCCAACCCAGCCCAGGCTGATTGACCGCGGGGGCAGCCCCAACCCCATCCCCAACAGCCAGACCGGCGGCTTCCGCGCCGGGCCGATCTTTGCCGTGGGCAACCTGCTGATCCTCAGTTCCAACGATGGCCGCGGCTATGCCACGCTCGACATTGGCGACCCGGCCAACCCCAGGCTGCTCGACAGCTTTATGCAGGGCAGCCCGCGCACCTACAGTTCCATGGTCAACGGCGACCGTCTCTATGCCCTCGGCACGGACGACGATCTCCATATACTAGACATCAGCGACCCAAGCCGCATCCGCCTGATCAACTCAGTACCCATGGGCGGGCATGGCGGCTATCTGACTGTTCAAGACAACTTTGCCCATATCGGCGCATCCAGCCATTATGTCAAGATAGATGTAGGCGACGAAAACAACCTGCGCGTGGCCGGCACAGCTAGCTCCGGCCTCTCCAACCGCGACGAGGATTTCGCGGTCGCCATGGGCAACTTGGTCATCTTGAGCGACGACCACAACAACGGCAGCTTTATCTTTCCCCACCAGGCCGAACCGGACACCAATGGCCCAATTGTCAACATGGTCAGCCCGCGCGACCGCGCCAACAACCAGCCGCGCACCAGCCGCATCGGCGTCACCTTTACCGACCGCGTGGATCTGCGCACGGTCAACCACGATACCTTCATCGTCCGACCCCTGGGCGGCGAACCGCTCAACGGCTCCTACAGCACCCAGACCGGCATCGTCAACTTCACACCCGACCGGCCCCTGGAACCGGACATGACCTATGAGATCATTATCCCTGCGGGGGGCATTCGCGATGCGGTCGGCAACCCTGTGCCGACGACCTTTGAAGCGCAATTTACCACCGGCGCGGATCTGGGCGCGTCGCTCTGGTGCGAGGTGCAGCCGCCCCAGCCCGCCAGAGTGGGCGAAATGCTCATCGCGCAGGTCGAAGTGGCCGAGGCGCGCGGCGGCTATGCCGTGCGCTGGCAGTTTGGCGACGGCAGCGAGACGGTCGACAGCGGCAGCGAACGCCAGGCACAACACCGATATGACGTGCCCGGCCATTACACCGTTCGCGCCATGGTCAGCGACGCGCAGCGCGCGACCACCTGCGCCACCCTAGCCACCGTCCTCCCCCATCACCCTCCCGGCCAGCCGCGCAACAACTCGACCATTATCCTTGATCAATCGGGCACACAGGTTTGGAATGTCAACCCCGACAACGACACTGTATCAGTGATCGACGCGGTGTTGCTCAAACAGATGGCCGAAATTGCGGTGGGCCGCCACCCGCGCAGCCTGGCCCAAGCGCCGGACGGCACGATCTGGGTCGTGAACCAGGACGATGCCACCATCACCGTGATCGGGGCCGACAGCCGCGCCGTGGTCGCCACCATTGCGCTGCCGCCCGGATCAGACCCCTATGCCATCGTCTTTAGCCAGCAGCGCAGCGAAGCCTATGTCTCGCTGCAAAGCCTCGGCCAGATCGCCGCGGTCGACATCGGCAGCCGCAGCCTGCGTGCAACGCTGGATGTCGGGCCGGCGCCGCGTGCATTGGCGCTGGATGCCATGGGCAATCGCCTCTATGTGACCCGCTGGATCTCGCCCAGCGATCGCGGCGAAGTGGTGGCTGTGGACCCCATTGCCTGGCGCGTGGAAAAGCGCATCGAACTGCCCTTTGATCCGGGGCCAGACACCGAAGCGAGCGGCCGCGGCGTGCCCAATGGACTGGCCGCGGCCGCGGTTGCGCCGGACGGGGCCTATTTATGGGTGGCCGCGCGCAAAGCCAACACCGCACGCGGCCTGCAGCGCGACGGCCAGCAACTCAACTTCGAGTCCACCGTCCGCTCGATGCTGGCGCAGATCGACCTGGCGATGCAGACCGAGCAGTTGGACCTGCGCTATGACTTCAACAACCGCGATGGCCCCGTCGCGCTGGCCTTCAGCCCTCAGGGGGACTATCTCTTTGTGGCGTTGGAAGGCGCTAACGCCATCGACATCATCGACGTTTTCAGCGGCCAGCTCGTCGGCGCGATTGAAAATGCAGGCGTCGCGCCACAAGGCTTGGTCTTTACCGCGGATGGCAGCATGCTCTTTGTGCATAGCTGGTTGAGCCGCGAGGTGCGCGTCTTCGATGCAAGAGGCTTTTTGGCCGCGCGCGCGCGCCAAGCCCAGCCCATTACCACGCTCACCGTAGTCGCCCAAGAGAAGCTGCCGCCCGACGTGCTGCTGGGCAAACAGATCTTCTATAACGCCAAAGACCCGCGCATGAGCCGCGACAGCTATATTGCCTGTGCTTCTTGCCACCCAGACAGCCGCGACGACGGGCGCGTGTGGGATCGCACCTTTGAAGGCGAAGGGCTGCGCAACACGCAGACGCTGCTGGGCAAGGGACGCCCCGGCAACGGCCTCATCCATTGGAGCGCCAACTTTGACGAGGTGCAGGACTTTGAACACGACATACGCAACCAATTCGGCGGCATCGGCTTCCTCTCCGATCCTGACTTCAACACAGGAACCCGCAATCAAACGCTGGGCGATTCCAAGGCCGGACTCAACGCCGAACTGGACGCGCTGGCCGCCTATGTCAACTCGCTGCGCAGCGTGCCCAACAGCCCCTTCCGCGCGCCCGACGGCAGTTTGACCGAGCAAGGCGCAGCCGGTCGCGCCGTCTTCATCGCCGCGGGCTGTACGGCTTGTCATGGTGGTGAGGAATTCACCGACAGCGCCTTGCGCGTGCGCCACCAAATCGGAACCATCACCGACGCCTCGGGTAAACGCTTGGGTGGGGAACTGGGGGGCGTGGATACGCCCACCCTGCGCGGGCTGTGGCTCACCCCACCCTATCTGCATGACGGCTCCGCGGCCACGCTCTATGATGTATTGACAACGCGCAACGCCTCTGGCCTCCATGCCGACCTCCAGCCCATTCTGGCCGAGAACCCCCAGGCGATCAGCCAACTGGTCGCCTATCTACTCCAGATCGACGACCGCGAACCGGGCCTGCCCATGCCCTCGCCCGCGGTGGAGATTGTCTCCCCCAAACCCGGCGAGCAAATCGCGGTTGGCACGCCCGTGCATCTTACGGTCAACACGTCGCAATTGGTGGGTCCGATCGCCCATGTGGAGTTCTATGCTGGTGATCAGTTGCTAGGCAGCGATGACCAAGTGCTGTATGATCTGACCTGGACACCGGCCACGCCCGGCCCAGTCGTCCTGACCGCGCGGCTCATCTACCGCACAGGCGCATCCACTGTCTCCGCGCCGGTTCAGATCGAGGTGACGCCGTAGCCGTCTAGCAGCAGGGAGACCAGCAGCAGGAACAGCCACAATCCATTTAGCGCAGTCCATTTAGCGCAAAGGAGAAACCCGATGGTGCAGATCTATGCAACGAAGTGGTGGGCGCTGTTGATTCGGGGCATTGCCGCGCTCCTCTTTGGCATTCTGGCGATTGTGTGGCCGGGCCTCACGTTGGGCGCGCTGGTCATCCTGTTTGGTGCGTATGCGCTGGTCGATGGCGTCTTCACGCTGGTCAACGCGTTCAGCGGGTTAAGCACAATGCAGCGATGGTGGATGGTTGCGCTCGAAGGGGTGGCGGGCATCATCTTTGGCCTGTTGGTCTTCTTTTGGCCTGGGCTGTCCGCGCTGGCGCTGCTTTATTTCATCGCTGCCTGGGCGATCATTACCGGCGTCATGGAGGTCATCGCCGCCATTCAATTGCGCCGCGAGATCACCGGCGAATGGTTCTTGGCGCTTGCCGGTGTTGCGTCGATCCTCTTCGGCGTGATTGCATTCATTGCGCCGGGGGCCGGTGCGCTGGCGTTGATCATTTTCATCGCGGCCTATGCCATCGTCTTTGGCATTGCGCTCATCCTCTTATCCTTCCGTGTTCGCTCGTTTGACCGGGCGCTGCGCAACCTCTAGCCCGGCAACGACCAAGCAAACAGCAACCAATAAACGAACGGGGAACGGCACGCACCGTTCCCCTTCTTTTTTCCTCAGGCTCTCTTGGGGCGCTTGTGGATGGGACTAGTCGCCCAGGAGGCGGCGGTAGAGGTCAACTTGGCGCGCGAGGGCCTCTTGATGCCGCGCATGGCGCTCTGTGTCAGGCTCATAGGTCTTGCCCAACGCGGGGTCAAGGGCCGCAGGCCGGTCAATCACCCCCAAGTGTTCAAGCGCCAACAGCGCCAACCCGCGGCTTGTGCCTTCGCGCTCGGCCAATGCATGTACAGGGCGGCCCAACCCATCGGCCATGATCTGCATCCACGCCGGTGAATTGAGCAGCGCGCCGCCCCCCGCGATGATCGTATGGTCGGGCTGTAGGTAAGGCTGGATGCGCTGGTAAATGAGCGCAAAGCGGTAGGTGATCGCCTCCAGCCCGGCCTGCACCAGATCAAGGGGGGTCGTATGCAGGCTCATGCCGGTTACGGCGGCGCGCGCGTCCTCGCGCCAGCCAGGCGCGCGCTCGCCCGCCACAAAGGGCAGCCAGGTCAGGCCATGCGCCGTGGGCTGCCGCTGCATCAATTCAGCCTCCAGCGCATCGCTGTCGGGCAGTTGCAGCAAGTCGCTCAACCAGGCGAAGAGGTTGCCGCCTTCGGTCGTTGCGCCGCCCAGCAGCGCGCGCGGCCCGTCGACGCGATAGAGCCACAACCCGGACGGAACTTCCGGCAGTTCAGGCCCCACCACGACGCGCATCGCGCCCGTCGTGCCCATCGTCAACGCCACCCGATCCGGCGCATCGCAGCCGCTGCCGATGTTGGCCGCCGCGCCGTCGCCAATGGGCAGCAGCCAGGGCACATCCGCCAGCGCGGGCCAGCGTGCAGCCCATTCGCCACACAAGCCCTGCATCGGCGTGTTCAGATCGCCCAACGGCGACAGTTGTTCCTCGCGCACGGGCAAACGGGCCAGCCACTCCTTGTCCCAGGTCAATTCACGGCGGTTGAGCAGGCCCGACCACGACGCCACGCTGTAGCTGACGCGCCAGTCGCCAAACAGACGAAAATAGACATACTCGCCCAAACTCACCCAGCGTGCCACCGACTCGAAGCGTTCAGGGTCCGCCTCTGCCAGCCAGCGGAAGCGGGCCGGTAGATAGGAGGTGTGGATGAGGCAGCCGGTGCGGTCATGGGCCGCGGCCGCGCCGTCCGTGCCCAGTTCGGCGCGCAGCACCTGCGCGGCTTCGGCATTGCGCGTGTCGGCATAGGTGTAGACCGGCGTCAAGGGCTTGCCTGCCTCGTCCACGCCCAACACATTGCCAACCAGCGTATCGACAGCCACCGCGCCGATTGCCTCGGCCTGCGACCCGGCGCGGTTCAAGACGCTGTCTACCGCGTTGGCAGTGTGGGCCAAGACCGCGTCGGCATCGAACACAGCGCCGCCGTCCGGCGTTGTTTCCATCTGGTGGGTTTCCTGCGCCACCAGATCGTCGACCACATGACCGGCTGCGTCGAACAGAATGGCGCGAACGGACGACGTGCCGATGTCAATCGTCAGCACCAACGGCATAGATGACGTCACAGACCGCTATTCCTTCTGCTTACTGTTCCTGTTGCTGATTCTTGGCTGTTTGGCTGTTGCCGTTTTGAACGAAGTCGCCCATCTCGACAAACTGGCGGGCATACAGCGTGGCGTAGAGTCCGCCTTGCGCCAATAGCTCGGCATGGGTGCCGCGCTCGACGATCTGGCCGTTGCTGACCGCGCAAATCACGTCGGCATTGCGGATCGTGCTTAAGCGGTGGGCAATCACCACCGAGGTGCGCCCCTTCAGCAGCCGGTCCAGGGCATCTTGAATCAGCGCCTCGGTCACGGTATCGACACTGGCCGTCGCTTCATCCAAAATCAGGATGCGCGGGTCGGCGAGCACCGCGCGCGCGATACAGATCAACTGCCGCTGGCCCACTGAAAGGTTGCTGCCGCCCTCCATCACCTCGGTTTCATAGCCATCGGGCAGCGCCATGATGAACTCATGGGCATTGGCCGATCTCGCCGCGGCCTCCACGGCTTCGTCAGAGGCTTCGGGCACGCCAAAGCGGATGTTGTCGCGAATCGTCCCGGTGAAGAGGAAGGGGTCTTGAGGAACCAAGCCCATCTGCCGGTGCAGCGACTGCTGGGTAACACTGCGCACATCCACGCCGTCGATCTTGACAGAGCCGCCGGTCACGTCGTAGTAACGCGCGATCAGATTGGCGATGGAAGTCTTGCCCGCGCCGGTTGGGCCGACCAGCGCCACGGTCTGCCCCGGCTCAATCGTCAAGTTGATGCCGCGCAGCACCGGCTCGTCGGGCTTATAGGCAAAGACCACATCCTCCAAGACCACGCGCCCCGTAATCGGCGGCATCTCCTTGCCGTCCGGCGGGTCAGCGACTGCCGGCTCGGTGTCCAGGAGGTCAAGCACGCGCTCGCCGCCTGCCATGGCCGACTGCATGGTCGTATAGAGTTGGCTCAGTTCCTGAATCGGGTTGAAGAAGCGCGTCACATAGGCCAGGAAGGCGACGACAATGCCCAGCGTAATCTCGTCCCTGGCGACCGCCAGCCCGCCGAACCAAAGCACAATCGCGGTTGCCAACATGCTGAGAAACTCGACCGTTGGCAAGAAGATGAAGGAGAGCGACATGGCCGAGATGTTGGCGTCACGATTGGCCGAATTGACCGAACTAAAGCGCATCTGCGTGGCATCCTCTTGGGCAAACGCTTGGATCACCCGCATCCCCGCGATATTCTCGGCCAAGTTGCCCACCACCGCGGCCACGCTGGTGCGGGTGGCGCGGAACGCGGATTGCGCCCGCCGGGTAAAGAGCGTGGTCGCGATGATCATCAGCGGCAGCACGCAGAAGGTCAGCAGCGCCAACTTCGGACTCATGCCCACCATGACCACCACAATTCCGACCAACAGCAGCGTATCGCCCACCAGGGTCACCAACCCCTGTGAGAGCAGGTCGTTGATCACGCTGACATCGTTGATCACCCGCGAGACGGTCACGCCGATGATGTTCGTATCGTGATAGCCGACCGGCAGCCGCTGCAAATGGTGGAACAGTTCAGAGCGCAGCGTCGCCAGCACCTTTTGCCCCACCCAGGAGAGCAGATAGGTTTGCACCCCCGACGCGACCAGGATGCCCAGGAAGGCCGCGGCGGTGTAGAGCGCGATGCGCGTCAGCCCTTCGGCATCCCCCGCGACGATATAATTGTCAATCGCTTGGGCGACCAGATAGGGCGTCAACAGCGTCAAGCCGGTGACCACGAACATCGCCACCACCGCGACAGCCATCTTGCCCAGGTGCGGCTTTAGATAGGAGAGCAGACGCGTGACCACCCGGCTGTCAAAGACGCGCCCCTCGTGTACTTCGCCGACATCGCGCAGCATCCCTCGCGGGCCGCCGCGCATCCCTCCGCCAGCCCCAATTGAAAAGCTCATGGCTGCCTACCGTTTGCGCGCTTGGCCCCACGCAACTTTTGGTTCGTCATGCAAAAACGCCTTCCTAGTCCGTGTGGAGATGCCTTGCAGCGCGGCTCATGCCAGCGCAGGCGTCTGATAGAGGAGTTTTCCTTTCACCTTGATCTCGACGTCGACCAAATAGGCGGGCAGCACAGCCAGATTCGGCTCCAGCCCCAGCCCCGGCTTGTCGGGCACATGAATCAAGCCGTCGGCGTCGCGTTCCAGGTGCTCGGTCGTCATGTCCAGCGCCAGTTGCTTGGGTTCGACCGGATACTCGCAAATGGTATCCTCGGCCAACCCCGCGTACGGCTGCAACGATGCGCTCAAGGCAAGGTGAGACGTAAAGGTGTGGTTAACATAGGTCACACCGTGGGCCTGGGCATAGTCGGCCACGGCTTTGGCGACGCTGATGCCGCCGATGCGCCCTGCGTCGATCTGAATATAACCTAGACCTGCGTAGTCGATCATATGTTGGGCCATGTGAAAATTGTGTGAGCCTTCTCCCCCTGCCAGTTTGACATCGCCCATCACGCCCGCCAGCGCATGATATTCGGCCAGCGCACCCGACACAAAGGGTTCTTCAAGCCAAGTGGCGTTGCACGCTTGCAGCGCCGCGGCACGTTTGGCCGCCGCGTCATAGTCAGTCTTCCAGACCGTGCCCGCGTCAATCAAGAGGATGCCATCTTCGCCCAACCCTTCGCGCGCGGCCATGAACTGATCGGCGTCGTCCTGCACACTGCCCAGGCCAATCGGCCCCCAACCGAATTTGGCGGCGCGGTAGCCCTGCGCCCGCACCTGGCGGCCTTTCTCCAGCGTCGCCTGCGGCGTGTCGCCAAACAACATGGAGGCGTAGGGCATTTTGGGGTAGGCTTTTTCATAACCCAACAGACGGTAGACCGGCTCTTGCAGCCGCTTGCCCAATAGATCCCACAGCGCCATGTCAATGCCCGACAGCGTGTGATCGGTCTGCAACAGATCCATGCTCTCGGCGCGCACCAGGTCGCCAATGCGATAGATATCGCGCACATCGTCAAGCCGCTGGCCTACCACCGACGCGGCCACCGGCTTGCACGCGCTGTGCGACATGGGGCAGACAAGGCTTGCAATCGACACCAGCGGAGCCGCCTCGCACTCGCCCCATCCGACATAGCCACCCGCGGTCACCCGCACCAAGAGCGCGTCCTGGCTGCCGTCGCCGATGTTGAGGATCTCCGGCATGGAGAGATAGAAAAAGTCAACGCTGTCGATCTGCATGGGATAGACTCACTTCTGCTGTAGCTCTGTGCTGTGGCTGGTACTAGGAAACGGGCCGTTCGGCTGTGACATGTGGCTGTGGTATGTGGCTGTGACATGTAGCTGTGCCAACCAACCCCGCGCCAGGTTGGCGATTCCGTGACGGCTGGCTAGACTATACGACTGGTTAGACTACATAGCACTAGATAGAACTAGACTACATAGAACCAAACGATAGAACCAAACGATATCGAGCGATTCAGTCTGTGGAGAATATAAGAGAATATTAAACGATGAGCGATACATTTTTCGGGCTGCCTGCAGAGGTCTGGGCAGCGATCTGCCTGGGCATCGCCACCTTCTACACCATCCTCTGGCCGCGGCCTGTGCCCGGCCGCGTGCGCCCGCCCATGACAGCCTTTATTCTGCGCTGGTTTCATGCGCTGACGTGGGTGGCGCTGGCGCTGGCCGCGCTCTCGGTCAAATATGTCGGCTGGACACCGGCCCAGGTGCTGGCGCTGGCGAGCGTCGCGGCCTACATCACCTTCATCGTCTTCTTAATACGCGAGCGCACCTACATGGCCCGCAAATAGGCAAAACGAGCAAGCGCAGAAACGGGCGGCCCATGCGTCGGGTTCTCTGGGCCGCCCGTTTTGATTCGATTAGCGAGCTTTAGTGATAGTGCTCGCGCCCGGCAATCGCCTGGGCGATCTCCTCGACGACCGGCTCAGGCACAGGCGGGTTGAACGGCCCGGAGCCATCCCCGGCATCGATGTCGTCAAAACCGCTCTGGCGCATGGCCTCCACCACAGCCGAATAGTTGAAGGCGCGGCCGTTGCGGAAGCGGATTGTCTCCAGCGCGTCGATGTCTTTCTCGACCGCGCGCGCGGCCTCATAATCGCCCTTGCGCTGCGCGTTGTTGATCGCGTCGCTGGCCTTGGCAAAGAGCACCGCAATGCCGGAGGTGTGGCCCCTGGCCCCCTGCTCTGCCGCGGCCGTGCTGCGGTCGCCAATGCCCCAGATGACCAGCGCATTGTCGCCCACCGCGTCCTTCATCGGCTGCACATCGGCTTCGCTCGTACCGATCTTGACGCCGACGAAATGGGGCGAGTCGTTGAGCAGCCGCACCACCGCGTCCCGATCCCGCTCCTGGCGATGGTAGTAGATGAAGCGCGCGCCGTACTCCTCGCCATACTTCTCTGCAAAGCGCATAAAGGTGTCGTAGACGCCTTCGGAGCTAAAGGTTCCGCCCAGCGGCATGAACAGATAGACATCGGGCGGGCGTTGCAGTTTGGACTGCTCCTCGATCAGGCGGCCCGCGGTGCCAATGGGGTTCGGCACCAGCGCGGACATCAAGAGGCCCTCTTTGCCCATCACCTGGCCGGTGACATCAAAGAGACGGGTCTGCTCCTCAGGCTCCACATGGTGGATCAGACTCGTCCCCGCAACCGACACCACACGCGGCCGGTTGTCGTCCAGCGTGTTGGTGCGCATGAGGTACTGCACGTTCATGGCGTGGGCATCGTAGTCGATCTTGCCCTGGCGAAAGGGAATAATCGGGATGGCCGTCACGTTGTCCAGCGCGGCCTTCAACTCTTCATTTGAAAACGACATGATTCCTCCTGAAATGGGAATTCTAGCAATTTAACGCAATATTCGGCAGACGGTCGTGTGGCAAGACCGCCCTGTGCAAAATACCGCCCTGTGTAAAATACAGGGTCGCTGTATACGGATAGACGCTTGTATAGGCTAGGATGCGGCAGGCGTACCGGCTAGATGACCCAGCCGCGCCGCGGCGGCCTGTGCATCCAACGCCAGTTCCATGGCGCGGAAGCAATGTGCCTGCGACATGGCGGTTTCGGTGCGGTGCTCGATGTCATAGAGCAACTGCGGCCCGTAGGGCAGTTCGACATCGCGACAGTCAATGTAACGCGTTCCGCGCTGATCCACCAAAAACAGGTGATCGCCGCCCGGTCGCCCTGCAATGTCAATGTTCTTGCGTACCTCGATATAGCCGTCCGTGCCGATCACAGTCAGGCGCGTATCGCCCCAAGTATCCAACCCCTCCGGCGTGAACCAGTCGACGCGAATATACCCCGTCGCGGTCGGCGTGCGCAGCACCACATCGCCAAAATCCTCGAACTCTGGATACTGGGGATGGGCAAAGTTCGCCACCTGCGCGCTGACGATCTCAACCGGAACGCCGCGTTCGCTCGCCTGGGTGAAGTAGAGAAATTGGTCGAATTGGTGCGAGGCGATGTCGATCAAGATGCCGCCGAACTTCTCGCGCTGGGTGAACCACCAGGGCCGCGTCTCGAAGCGGGCACGGTGGGGGCCAAGCCCCACCGTATTCACCACTTCGCCGATCGCGCCGCCGCGTACCAACTCCGCGGCTTTGACCGTGGCCCGGTTTTCCATGCGCTCGCTGTAATTGACCGAGAAGATGCGCCCCGTCTCCTGCTGCACGCGACGCGCTTCGGCCAGCTGCGCGTGGGTCGTGAACGCGGGCTTGTCGGACATGAAGTCCTTGCCGTGCTGCATAGCCGCAATCCCCACTGCAGCGCGCTCGCTGGGAATGCCCGCGCTGATCACCAAGTCAATCGTCGGGTCTTCCAGGATAACCTCGGCGCGCTCCACCGCCATCGCGCCCGGAACCTTTGCGCCATATTCAGCGCGCAGTTCCGGTTCGGCTGCATAGTAACCGGCCAACTCCGCGCCCGCGTTGCGCAGCAGCGCGGTCATGCCGTAGATGTGGTTGTGGTTGACGCCGATCACGCCAAAGCGGATCGTGCGGGATGCGCTCATGTCGCTGCTTTCCTCTGGCGTTGTTCGCCGCGGCCAAACTCCTCGAACCAGCGTTCGCCATCTTGGATGGCAGGGCCAAACAGATCAAACGCGTTGTCCTGCGGCGCGTAGCCCACTAGCTCGCGCGTGCTGGTGATGTCCATGCGCTTGAAGCGATTGTCAGAGATGCCGTGGACAATGGCAAACTGCACATTCTCTGTCTCGATGCACCGATCAATCAAGTGGCTCAGATCGCGCCTGGAAACAAACGCACTGAGCGTGCGCCCGTCCGCGCCTTGCCAGTCGGGCCGGTTGCCTTCATACGCGCCCACGCGAATGGCAATGCTCGACAGCCCTTCCGCATAGGCGAAATAGTGGGCCGTCGCCTCGCCATAAGCCTTGCTCACCGCGTACATGTTCATAGGCCGAACGGGTGATTCGGGCTTGGCCTGCACGTCGAGCGGATAGCCCTCGATCACCTGAATGCTGCTGGCAATGATCACCCGGCGGCAGCCTGCATCCTTGGCCGCCCGAAAGATATTGTAGGTCGATTTGAAGTTGTTATCGAGCAGGGACTCGTAGAAGTCCGCGCGCGGCGACGGGTCGGCGGCCAAATGCACCACCGTATCGATCCCCTGACACAGTTCGCGGCAAACCGCCAGATCCGCGGTGTTTGCCTCCAGCGCTTCGTGCTTACCGGGGTCGCTAATCCGCGCCAAATCGCGATCAACCAGGCGCAGGTCGTAGCGGTCGCCATACAACTGCCGAAAAGCCGTCCCGATTCGCCCGCCGGCCCCGGTCAACAATACTTTGCGTGCCATACTTCATCCGTTTCTACTTGTAATTGCTACTTATGCAGTTTTGTTTCATGACAACACATCTTGACGGCAGCCAGGCCAGCACACGCCAGCATTAGGCCATCACGATGCGCTCGCATACTGTTTCGCCAGGGTCTACCACCGCGCCGCGCAGCACAACCGCGTTGCGCACCGATGCACGCAGGCCGATCCGCGCGCCCGCTTCCAGGTAGACCCGCGGGCCGATCACCGCGCCGGCGTCAATCACCACGTCGTCGTCGATACGCAGCGGCGGCGTGAGGGCAACACCAGGGCCGATCTGCGCGGACGCGGCCACCACCACGTCGTCCGCTTCATCCAGATAGCTGAGGTTCAACGCCAGCAGGTCGGCCAGGTCGGTCACCTGCTGCCGGGCGTCGGTGAAAACGCCCGTGACGCGGCCCGACTGCTCGATCAAACCCTGGATCGCATCTTGCAGTTCGTACTCACCGCGCGGCGAAGGCTGCACCTGTTCAGCCAGCGGCAAGATCGCCGGGCTGAAGACATAGAGCGGCAGGCTGCTGATGTTGCTCGGCGCTTGCTCCGGTTCGGGCTTCTCGACAATCTGCCGCACCCACGGGTCGTCCCACACAACAATGCCGGTCTTGCGGATCTGCTCGCGCGAAACGGGCATGAGGCTAAGCGTTGCGCTCGCCGAACGTTCCCGGTGTGCCGCGACCAGGGCGTCGAGATGCGCCTGCGGCACAAGGTTGTCACAGGCCGACAGGACAAAATCGCCATCCAAATAGGGAGCGACCAGGCGCAGCGCGTGCGCCATGCCCAAGCGCGCGGTCTGCACCACGACTTGCACCGGCAGGGCAGGTTTGACCGCCTCGCACACATACTGATGCAAGTTCGCGTCGTCCGCCGCGGCCACAATGACCAATTGAGTCACACCCGCGGCACACAGCGCGTCGATCACGCGGCCTACCAAGGGCTTGCCCGCCACCGGAGCCATTGCCTTGCTGCGCGCCGGTGTCAAGGGCGCGAGCCGTGTGCCTTTGCCTGCGGCCAGAATTAAGCCTTGCATCGCCTATCAGCCATGCACCGGCGCAATCATGGGGCTGCCATCCGGGCGGCAGAGGTGGATGCTGTAGCGATCGGCAAAGTCAGGGTGTCGCGCCGGGTAGTGCTCATGCACCGCGGCGGCAATTGCTTCGGCCTGGGCCGGATCGATCAGCGCAATGCAGTTGCCGCGGAAGCCCGCGCCGCTGAAGCGCGTGCCATAGACGCCGGGCGTCTCGCGCAAAATCTCATACAGCGAAACCAACTGCGGACTGCCGCATTCGTACCACGTCACCGAGCTTTCGCCCGATTCGGTTACCAGGCGGCCAAAGGTCGTGAGATCGCCCTGTGCCCACGCGGCCACGCCCGCGTCGACGCGCGCCATCTCGCCGAAGTAGTGACGGGCGCGCCGCGCTGCCGCGCCGTCCAGCCGGTCGCCGTGTTCGTCATAGAGCGCGGGCGGCACATGGCGCAGCCGCACATCATCCGGCACAGCCAGCCCGCCCAGGGTGAGCAGTTGCTCGGCCGCGCTGCGACATTCCAGCACACGGTTGTTGTAATCTGTGCCGACAAGCGCATGGGTAACGCCTGAATAGACCACCAGGATGGCAAAGCGTTGGGCCAATTCCTCGGCGGATAAGGGGCTTTCCACCCGGTCAATCGCCACGCGCTCACAGTCGATGCGCGTCAAATGCTGGGGCGCGCTAAACAGGATCACCGACTGGTCAAGGATGCCGTTTTGCAGGCCGATATACTGGTTTTCGGTATAGCGGCAGTGTTCGACATTGTCCTGCGCGGCCACGTCCAAGCCGTTGACCGTCTCCAGCGCCAGCAAATAGGCAATGGTGACCGCAGCCGACGAACTCAGCCCGCCAATCGGCATGTCGCCGCCGATCACCCCAGTAAAGCCGCGCGTCAGCCGATGCTGCGCTTGCAGCGCCAGCACCGCGCCGCGTGCATAGTTGGCCCAATCGCCTTGGCGATACACCGGTACATTGTCCAGCGCGATGGTGGTGGGTCCGTCGAAGTTCAGGCTGTCCAGCACAATGACGCCATCATTGCGCGGCGCAAAAGCCAACAGAATGGCGCGGTCGATGGTCATGCCGGTAACGACGCCAAGCTGGTGGTCGATGTGCGCGCCCAGCGGGCAAATACGCAGCGGCACACGCACAATCTGGATCTGGGTTGGGTCGACATCCGGCAGTTGGCGCAGTTTGGCAATCAGGTGCGCAACCTGTTCATCAGCGGGCAGCGGCGCTTGCAGCGGCGCGACAGAGGCACTGTTGTTCTCGTTCGGCGACATCTAAGTTAGGTTCCTGCCCAGGTGACACCGGCTGCTTCGCGCTTTGCACGGGAATCAGAACGTAGTCCCGACGACGGGGCCGAGAACACGCCGCCTGCAAACCGGTGACAGCCTTGGCTAGAGCGAGTTGATTTGATCGTGGTACAATGCCCTCTATTCTACTCGAAGCCCCCGCGACAGAGAAATGGGCACAGAAACTAAGTATCATCCGGCGCAAGGCGGCGTTGCCCACGGCTGGGGGATTCGCGTGATAAACCGTCCCTGGCCTGCTGCCGCGCCACCAGACCGATCTCAACGCAATTAGGAGGGTTCCATGCGTACAATCGAACTGGGCCAAACCGGCCTGCAAGTCTCGCCGGTCGCATTCGGCTGTATGAGTCTTGTCCCCGAACGCAAAGAACAATCGCTGGCCGCGGTGAAGCGTGCCTTTGAATTGGGCATCAACTTCTTCGATACCGCCGATGTCTATGGTCAAGGCGACTCAGAAACGATCCTGGGCGAAGCCCTGCGCGCGGGCGGTATCCCGCGTGACCAGGTGATCATCGCCTCCAAATGCGGCATCATCTTTCAGGGCATGAACCCTGATTACACCTATAAGGCCTATGACCTCTCGCCCGACTACCTCAAGCGCAGTTGCGAAGCTTCGCTCAAGCGCATGGGCGTCGAGTACATTGACCTCTACCAGCCGCACCGCATCGACTACTTGACCCACCCGCAGGAAACAGCCCGCGCGCTGGAAGATCTGCAGCGCGAAGGCAAGATCCGGCATGTGGGCATCAGCAACTTCACGACCGACGAGATCCGCGCCCTCAGCCAGTACATCCGCATCGAGTCGCTGCAAACCCAGTTCAGCCTCATGTTCCTCGAACCGCTGGAAACTGGCCTCACCGCGATCTGTCTGGAAAAGCAGATGAGCGTGCTCTGCTGGAGTCCGCTGCACAAAGCTGCCCTGACCGGCAAGAGCCAGTTTGCCCACGACAACTGGCAGGCCCAGCGCGAGGCAGGCATCTTGGCGCAACTGCGCCCCTTTGCCGAGCAGTACGGCGTCACGCTGACCCAGTTGTCTCTGGCCTGGCTCATGCAGTTGCCCGGCGGCGTGATCCCGCTGGTGGGTACAGCCAACCCCGACCACATCGCCGAAGCAGCAGGCGCGGCCGACATCACCCTGGAACGCGATGACTGGTACGAACTCATGGTCATTGCTCGCGGGCGGCCCATGCCCTGGGGTCAGCGGCCCTATGTCTACCTGAAAGAGCGCTAATCCATCGACCCTAGGCGCACATGGTTGCGCGCCTGGTTATACGGTGGGTGTCGCCGGTGGGTGTTGCCACGATAACGCGGTGACACCCACCGGCGCTATCTTGCGTCGCTATCTTGCGGCGTCATCTTACGGTGTCACATAGCGCTGCAGCCGGATACCCGGCCACGTCCATTCATCGATCAGGTGTTTGTCGCGGCCCAACGTCGCGGGGACAAGCCCGTCCGGGTCTGTGTACCACCAATGCGAGTAGACGAGCCAAACACGGGGCGCAGCCGCGACCAAGCGGCGCAGGCCGGGCACATCCGCCTGGGTCATGGTCGGTTCCAACTCCCCCCGGTCAAAGAGATCGACCGGCGCGCCGTGCCGCGCAATGGCATCGCCCGCGGGCACAGACAAGCGCGTATAGTAGTAGTCGAAGGGGAGTTGCACCCAGGACGCGTTAAAGAGGATCAGGTCGCCGGGCGCGGCCTGCGCGGCCACGGTTGCGGCCACTTCATCCCACGGCTCTTTGTGAAACTCGGCAAAATAACCGTAGATGGCAAGGCTGCAGGCCAAGACCAGGGCCAAGATCGGCACAGCGCGCAGCCCCGCGCTTTTTTGGCGAGCCTGGGGCCATGCCGTCAGCCCATGCGCCACCAGCCACAACAGCGGCAAAGTCGTCCAGATCAACGTGCGATCATAGAAGATGGGGCGACGCAGACTGACCGCTAGTTCGACCAGCGGCGGCAAGATCACCAGCGTCCCCAACAGCCACGGCTGCGCGGCGCGGCGGCCCCAGCGCCACGCGCCCACGCTCGCGGCCACCAGCACGCCCAGCGCCCACCCGTCGCGCCACGGCAGCCATTGAGGCAGGTGGGCCAGCGTGAGATTTTGCAGCGCGCCCCACACGCTGCCCCAGGTCGGCGGCTCGATCCAGAAGTGGGCATCCACCACCTGCGCCTGGCGCACAAAACCCCATGCCCACGGCGACCAGAGCAGCAGCGCCCCGGCTTGGGCGACCATCCACGCCCGCATGAAATGAGGACTTGCCAGCGCAGGATAGCCCGCGACCGCGCCACGCCGCCGCGCCCACCACAGCCCCATCACAGCCCCGTTTAAGGCCAGCGGCACAAGCACCGTCGCGGTGTTATGGGTCAACATGGCAGCCGCTTGGCAGACCGCCAGCCCCCACCAGGCCCATCGTCTTGTGGGCGATGTCAGCAGCACGCCCAGACAGGCTAACAGCCCGGCCACAGCCAGCGTCAACAGCGCATACATGCGCGCTTCCTGGGCATAGCGCAGATGAAAGGGAGCCACGACCAGCAGCAGCGTTGCCCACAGCGCGGTGCGCCGCCCCACCAGACGCGCCCCTGCGAAGGCAAAGATGGGAATCGTCAGGGTGCTGCACAGCGCGGACAGCGCACGCGCCGCGCCCACCTCCTCGCCCCACAGCCCCAGCCACCCATGCAGCAGCGCATAGTAGAGCGGCGGGTGGTGGTCGATGCGCACACTCCACGCCACCAACTCGCCCAGGGGCAGGCGCGCCATCCACAGGCTAAAGGCCTCGTCGAGCCAGAGCGACTTAGCTCCCAGCGCAGCAAAACGCAGCAGCCCGCCGACCAGCGTCAGCCCGATGACCAGCCACCCGCCGCGGCTCCACCCGCTTGTTTGCTCCACAGGCGCAAAATCAACGCTACTCAACCGGACGAATTCCTGCTTTTATTCTTTCTGCTCTGATTCAAGCTGCTCTGATTCAAGCTG
The DNA here is from genome assembly GCA_964655505.1 of uncultured Litorilinea sp. GTDB lineage: Bacteria > Chloroflexota > Anaerolineae > Caldilineales > Caldilineaceae > QEUY01. The sequence continues at coordinate 21,526 of CAZZNG010000026.1, forward strand.
ATCTGATTCAAGCTGATCTGATTCAAGGTCTAGCGCAAGCCGCCAGAACGGGGCCAACGCTTGCCAAAAGCGCGCCCAATCGTCCACGCAGTCGTTGTGACCACAGGGAAGGGGCCGCAGTTGGGCCTGGGGCGCGGCAGCAGCGATCCGTTGGGCATGGGCAAAGGGGATGATGGTGTCCCGTTCACCGTGCAGGATCAAGAGGGGACGGGTGTAGGCGCGCGCTACGGCCAGCGTGTCGAACTGGTCACGCGCCAACCGGCCCGGCAGCCGGTATTCGCTTGCCATATCGCGCACGCTGGCGAAGGTCGACATGAGCACCATGCCCGCCGAAGGTCGCCGCGCGGCCAGTTGCGCCACCGCGCCGCCGCCCAAAGAGCGCCCAAAGAGAAGGACGCGACGCGCGTCGATGTCGGGGTGGGCCACTGCCGCGTCGTAGGCTTGGATAAAGACAGAGGTGATTGCGCGCTCCGAAGGTTCGCCTGCCGAACGCCCGTAACCGGGGTATTCGACCAGCAGCACAGCCCATCCCTGTTGGCGCAAAGGGGCGACCGCGCGCACCCACTGGTCGATCAGTTCGGCGTTGCCATGCCCGATGATGATCAATGGATAGGGTGGAGGGGGCGGCGCGGTCAGTTGCCCATCCGGCTGCGGCCAAAGCAGCCAGGCTTCCACTTTTCCCGCGTCGGTGGTCACGCCCAAGTCCAGGACATCATCCGCCTGAAAAGCAGGCGGCGCGGGCGGCATGACATGGCGGGGAAACAGCATCGCCCGCTGTACCGCATAGAAGTAGAGGGCATACAGGATGTAGAGCACCAGCGCGGCAGCCCCAATCAACAGAAGAATGCGCAACATGCTCTCCATCCTACCCTACCCGCGCCCAATCCCCCCAAAGACCTGGATTAGATGGGTGTCCAGCCCTCCCTGCCGCCTTGCAAGCGTTAGGCGGCGCGTTCGACCGCTTGCTTGAAGGCTGTTTGCCACTGTTGATGCTGCTTTTGCAGCCGCTCGCCGCTCATGAACATGCTCGCCAGAACGCCGCAAAAGGATTCTGCAATCGAATAGCGGGTTCCGCCATCCGCCGCGCGCTCCAGTTCGTGCAAGTCGATGGCCTTAAACCAAAGAGACTTGCCTGTCCACGCCAACTTGCGGCCTGGGTGGACAGCCGCAAATTTGGCCCGAATGGGAAAGCCGTAGAGCGTAAACTGAAACGCTGCATCCACCGCGACCGCCGAGTCCAGGCGCACGTTGCGGAAAGCTGGGCTGTATGTCGGCCAGCTAGCCAGATCGATCAGATGCGCCCACACTTGTTCGACCGGAGCCTTGATATAAATCTCGCTGCGGGTCTTAACCGGCGCATCCGCATAGATCTGCCCTTTTTTAGCATAGTCTTGGTGCAACGCCTCAAGCGGAGGCCCAGCGTCAAACAGTCGTCTCAGCATATCCTTTGCTTTTCTGTCTCTAGTGCTTTTCTGTCTCGAGGCGTTCTAGGGGCAAATCGCCAGCACACAGCGCCTGTCAACTGCCCCCCTCCATAGCTCAAATCTGCTCAACCGCCATCCACTTGCCATGCTTGGCGGAAGCCAGCGCCGCCTCGATCACGGCTTGCGCGGCCACCCCATCCCACAGGCTGGGCGTCACGGGCCGGTCGTTCAACACACAGTCGATGAAATAGCGGTCGCCCACGCTGTCATGCACAAACGTATCGTCCACCGTCTCCGGCATCACGCTGCCCCAGATGTGCGGCGGAATCGGCTGCTCGATAAACGCGCCGTCCGGTCGCGCCGCGCGGCGTACCGCCATGTTGACGCCGCTGCCCGAACCAAAGTTGCCAAAGTTCATATCCGCCTCCACCGTGCCCGCGTCGCCATAGAGCCGGATGTGCTGCTCCAGCCCGCGCCCGCCGGTATAGGCCACCCCCGACGCGTGGATCATGCCCGCCGCGCCATTGGCGAACTCAACCGAGAGCAGACAGGCGTCATTGGTAGGCGTTACTGGCCGCCCATCGGGGTGATAGCGCGTCACGACTGTGGGCAATTGCGCGGCCACGCGCACGATCTCGCCGTTGAACCAGCGCGCCAAGTCGATCAGATGCGACCCCAGGTCGCCCAAGATGCCGTTGGCCCGCTCCCCATCCAACCGCCAACGGTATTGACCGCTGAGGCCGTTGCCGTGGATATAGCTGATCTGGCAGTGATTACAGGCCCCCACCGCGCCGCCGTCGATCAACTCTTTGACCAACCGCGTGTGCTGGAACCAACGCAGCGTAAAGTAGGTCATGTGCTTGACGCCCGCGGCATCGGCGCGCTTGGCCATCTCGCGCGCATCCGCCAAGGTCAGCGCCAGCGGCTTTTCACAGATTACATGCAGCCCCGCATCCACCGCGGCCAAGGTCATGGCATGATGGGTGTCGTCGGGCGTGGCAATTACCACCGCATCGACCTGGCCCGACTCGATCAGCGCGCGATAGTCGGTATAGACATGGGGGATGCCGAATTTCTGTGCAACCTCGTTGGCGCGCTCGGCGTTGCGCCCGCAGATGGCCGTCACCGCGGCCTGGGGATGGCTCGTCAGACTCGGCAAGTGCATTGAATCCGCGTACCAACTGGTGCCGATCATACCAAAGCGTAGTTCAGCCGCCATGCTCGCCTCCTTGTGCTTCCCATAGGGTGCTTGGCCCATAGGGGATGGCTTGTAGATGGTCTGTTCATGCAGGCAGCCGCGCCACGCCCGCCATGCGCACAAATTATGGCATAGCCCCACACCTGGAGCAATTGCACGGCGCATGTCACAGGATGCACCCCACCAGATGCCAACCTATGACATTGACACCCTTTCCGGCAATCAACTATACTGGAGACAGTTCCAGTTCAAGACTTAGCCATCATGCCACGCGGGCGATCGCGCGTTTGCATCCGGCGCACTGTCGCCATGCGTGCAGCCGGCATTGTCCCGCGCCAACCAACTAGAGGAGCATCCATCATGAGTTGGGAGTTCGAGTTAGTGGCCAAAGTGGATGGATTGGCAGAGGGTCCAGCCTGGGATGGCTCCGGGCTGATCTTCTCCAACATTCCCCACAGCCGCATTATGCGCTTCGATCCCCAGAGCGGCGAGACAAGCGTCTATCGAACCGATACCAACAAGGCAAACGGGCTGATGCTTGACCGCAACGGCCAGTTGTACGCCTGCGAAGGGGGCGCGCGGCGCATGGTCCGCTATGAAGCGGACGGCGGCGTCACGGTCCTGTGTGACAACTTCGAAGGCAAGCGGCTCAACAGCCCCAATGACTTGGCAATCGACAACCAGGGGCGCGTCTGGTTCACCGACCCGCGCTATGGCGACTATCGCGACGACATGGAGCTAGACCATGAGTCGGTCTATCGCCTCGATCCACAGCCAGACGGCTCATGGCGCTGCGTGCGCATGACCTATGACACCACCGCGCCCAATGGCTTGCTGCTCTCGCCCGATAACAAGACGCTCTACATCGCGCAGAGCAAGTATGGCGACAACGAAAAGCGCGAACTGCGCGCCTATCCCATCCTCGACGACGGGACATTGGGCGAATACAGCGTGCTCCACAACTTCTATCCCCACCGCGGCATCGACGGCATGGTCTTGGACAGCGAAGGCAATATCGTTGCCACAGCAGGCTGGGAGCTAAGCGGCCCCGGCGGGATGATCTATGTGTTCACCCCCAAAGGCCGCGTGCTCGAAACCCACCCGGTCCCGGCCAACCGTCCCAGCAACTGCACCTTTGGCGGAGAGGATCTACGCACGCTCTACGTAACCACGCTCGAAGGCCATCTCTTCCGTGCCCGCACTGAACGCACCGGCCATCTACTCTATCCGCCGCGCTAATTTCAGTGCCGGTGTGCGCGTCAGCCGTTCAACCGGCACGACCAGCGGCTAACGCGCACACCCTATCAAGAAGAGGAATTCGCATGTCAAGTTGGACCACAACCGGCAAGACCGTCCCGCGTTGGCGCGTCATCGAACTGCACCTTGAGGCGCCAACGAAATTCGCCAACCCCTTTCAAGACGCACGCTTGACCGCGACCTTGCTCGCGCCCTCTGGCCGCCAAATCCTTCGTTCCGGCTTCTGGAATGATGGCGACGACTGGTGCGTCCGCTTCATGCCCGACGAGGAAGGCGAATGGCATTACTCGCTGCGTATGGCCTATGCAGACGGAGCCGAGATCATCAGCCAAGCGGGGGTCTTTAGCTGCACGCCAAACCGCAGCGACACCGTCTTCGACCGGCATGGGCCGGTGCGGCTGGGCGAACACAAGCGCTGCCTCATGCACGCCGATGGCACGCCCTTCTTCTGGCTGGCCGATACGGCATGGAACGGGCCGCTGCTTGCCAACCAGGAGGAATGGCAGACCTACTTGCAAACCCGCACGCGCCAAAAGTTCAACGCGGTGCAGTGGGTGGCGACCCAATGGCGCGCCTCGCCCAGGGGGGACCGTCACGGGCGTCATGCCTTCTTCGGCCATGACCGCATCACGGTCATCCCTGCCTTTTTTGCCCGCCTCGACCGCTTCATCCAAGAGACGGCAGACGCGGGCCTGCTCAACGTGCCCGTCATGCTGTGGGCCATCGGCGTGGGCGAAAACGCGACCATCGACCCTGGCTATGGGCTGCCCGAAGATCAAGCCGTGCTCTTGGCGCGCTACATGGTGGCGCGCTGGTCGGCCTACCCCGTGGCGTGGATTCTGGCAGGCGACGGCAAGTACTTCGACGACTATGCCGCGCGCTGGCGACGCATTGGCCGCGCCGTCTTTGCCGATCATCACGGCGAGCCGCCCGTTGCCATGCACTGCGGCGGCCAGCAGTGGCCTGCCGACGAGTTCCGCGGCGAAATCTGGTGTGATATTCTCGGCTATCAGAGCGGCCACGGTGACGCGGACCAGACTTGGGAATGGATTGTCAAAGGGCCGCCAGCCACCGAATGGGACAAGATTCCCAAGCTCTTCCAACTCAACCTAGAACCGGCCTACGAAAACCACCTGGCCTACCATTCACGCCAACCCCACTCGCCCCATAACGTGCGTACCGCCATGTATTGGAGCCTGCTCAACGCGCCCACCGCGGGCGTGAGCTACGGCGGTCACGGCGTCTGGGGATGGGATGACGGCACCAAGCCGCCCGAAGCGCACCCAAACACCGGCGTTCCGCTGCCGTGGCAGCAGGCGCTGACCATGCCCGCCGCCGAGCAAGTGGCCCATCTTGCCGGCTTCTTTACCTCGATTGACTGGTGGACGCTGACGCCCGCCCCCCATCTGCTGGCCGAGCAGCCGGGCGATGAAAATATCCGGCGCACTGTACTTGCCGCGACCAATGAAGAAGGCACGCTGGCCGCTGTGTATACGCCTTTTGGCGCAACGCTCCGCCTGCATGCAGGCCCGCTTGATTCCAATATCCGCGGCATCTGGTGCAACCCACGTACTGGCGAGCGGCAGTCTGCAACGTCACAAGAGCAAGGTGAGGAATTGGCCTTCACAACGCCCGACGACGAGGACTGGCTGCTGCTCTTAACCACAGACTCGGAGTAAGCCCCATGACACAAGCATCACCACCGCTGGAAATCTCGCCCGAAGAACGTATGCTGATCCCGCTGCGTGCGGGGCCTCTTACGCTCTATTTTGGTCACGGCGACCTGCGTTATATCCGCGTGGCCGGGCGTGAGATCGTGCGGCGCGTCTATGTTGCGGTGCGTGACGAAAATTGGGGTACGGTTCCCTATACACTTCAGTATCTGGACATTGACGATCAAGGCGATCACTTTCATATCACCTTCACCGCACGCCATCGCCAGCGTAACATCGCGTTCGACTGGGATGCAGAGATCGTGGGCAGCGCAGATGGCACCATCCGCTATACCTTTGACGGCGTGGCGCAAAGCACCTTCTTGCGCAACCGCATCGGCTTCTGTGTCCTACATCCCGCGTCCTGGGCCGGATGCGCCTGCGAGATCGAAGACATCGAGGGCAATGTCGGGCAGGGCCACTTCCCCACCGCGATCTCGCCCCACCAGCCCTTCAAGAACTTCTGCGCCATCCGCCGCCACTTTGCAGACGACATCAGCGTCGAAATACGGATGGAGGGCGACACGTTCGAGATGGAAGACCAGCGTAACTGGACCGACGCGTCCTTCAAGACCTACTCGACGCCATTGGAGCTGCCGTTCCCAGTAGAGGTGACGCAGGGCACAGAGTTTCACCAGGCGGTTCAGATCCAGGTGACCGACGCGCCCTTTGCCCCGGTGGAAGCCCTCCTGCCTGCCAGTGTGACGCTCGGCAGCCCGCTGCAACTGAAGATGCCGCAGCTTGGCCTGATGCTGGCAAAGGAACCCGCGACCCTATCCCCCGCCATCGCGGCGACTTTGCGCAGGCTCAACCTCTCCCACCTGCGCGTGGATCTGGACCCAAGCCGCGACGACCCGCGCGACAAACTCGCCCGTGCCTGGCAGTCGGCCCAAGCCATCGGCGCGCGGCTTGAAATCGCGCTGCACCTGGACGAATCGCCCGACGCCGAGTTGGCCGCGGTGGCCGGTGCGGTCGAGGAAGTTCGCCCCCAAGTGCTGCGCTGGCTCATCTTTGGCCGTTCGGCCAACACAACCCCGCCCGGCCTAGCGACCGCTGCGCGCCGCGTCCTCAGCCCCCTAACGCCAGAGGCCGAGATCGGCGGCGGAACCAACATCTACTTCACCGAACTCAACCGCTTCCGTCCCAACGTCGAAGAGTTGGACTGCATCGCCTATTCGATCAATCCCCAAGTCCACGCCTTCGACACCCTTTCGCTGACCGAGACGCTGGAAGCACAGCCCGCCACGGTCGCCAGCGCGCGCCAATTTGCAGGCGGGCGGCCCATTGTCATCTCGCCCATCACCTTGCGCCCGCGCTTCAACCCCAACGCCACCGGCCCAGAGCCTGAACCCGAGCCGGGCAGCCTGCCCCCGGATGTCGACCCGCGCCAACCGTCTCAATTTGCGGCCGCGTGGACACTGGGCAGCATCAGCCACCTGACCTATGCCAACGTACATGCCTTGACATATTATGAGACCCACGGCTTGCGTGGCATACTCGACCATGAGGGGAATCCCTACCCGATCTATCACGTCCTGGCCGAGTTGGCCCCCTTCGCTGGGGGCACGGTTGTGAGAGCGGAGTTCAACGCGCTGCTGCAAGTAGCGGCGCTGGGCGTGCGTCAAGACCAGCGGACGCGCCTTTTTGTCGTGAATTTATTGCATATTAACCAGACGGTGCGTATTGCCGGTCTCACGGGGACATGGACGCGCACCTATCTCGGCGACGCGGCCACGGTGGATCTGCCACAAGCGGAAAATGTCGCCAATGTCGACTTAATGCCCTATGGCATCGCCCTGTTAGATCAAACAAGCGCTGCATAGCCGCGATGGCCCCAGGCAGCCGGGGTTGTGACCGAAACGAGTTGAGTACGAAACCTGAGCAAGAGGATAGCATGTCCACTGAATTGTCCACAGAACAACGACTAGACGCGGTTGCGCGGCTGCCGCTGCCTGGCGACAATGTCGCCATTACCACCCAACGGCTGCCCGCGGGCACAGTCATCATTGATAATGACCGGCGCTATGCCCTATCGCATACACTGCTGGAGGGCCACCGCTTTGCCGTCGCGCCCATCCAACCGGGCGAGCCGCTGCTCTCCTGGGGCCTGCCCTTTGGCTACGCCACCCAGCCGATTGCGCCCGGCAACTACGTCTGCAACGCGGGCATGCTCGAAGCGCTCAGTGTACGCAATCTCGACTTCCCCCTGCCTACGCAGCCCAACTTCGAAGACCATATTGAGCCGTACCAATTTGACCCGTCAACGTGGCAGCCGGTTGAGCAAGTCGCGCCCTACCCGACCCCGCGCACCTTCATGGGCTACCGCCGCGGCGCGGGCCGCGGGGTCGGAACCCGCAACATGATCGTGTTGCTCGGCGTCACCTCCCGCACCGGCAGTTATGTCAAACAGCTAGAGCGGCGCGTCCAGTCCCTCGTCGCGGACTACCCCAACGTCGATGGCATCGTCGCCGTGGCCCATACCGAAGGCGGCAGCGGCCAGCCCAACAACACCGATCTGCTCCTGCGCACCCTAGCAGGCTTCATGGTCAACCCCAATGTGGGCGCTGTGCTGGCGGTTGATTTCGGCGTCGAGCCAGTCACCAATGCCATGCTGGCTGCCTACCTAGCGGAACACGGCTACCCCATCGACGATCTGCCCCACCGCTTCCTCTCACTGCGCGGCCCCTTCCAAGAGAACTTGGAGATAGGCGAAGCGCAGGTGCGCGCCTGGCTGCCCGAAGTTAACCGCACAGCGCGCACGCCCGAATCGGTGGCACACCTCAAGATTGCCCTTCAATGTGGCGGCTCAGATGCCTTCTCCGGCATCTCCGGCAACCCGCTGGCAGGGTGGGTGGCGCGCGAAGTGATCCGCTACGGCGGCGCGGCCAATCTGGCCGAAACCGACGAATTAATCGGCGCGGAACCCTATGTGCTGCAGCGGGTGCGCGACCCGGAGACCGCGGAGAAGTTCCTGGCAACCATCGAGCGCTTCAAGGAGCGCGTCGCCTGGCACGGTCACAGCGCCGAAGGCAACCCGTCCGGCGGCAACAAATACCGCGGCCTCTACAACATCGTGCTCAAGTCCATCGGCGCGGCCAACAAGAAAGACCCAGACCTGCGGCTCGACTATGTGATCGACTACGGCGTGCCCATGACCGAGCCGGGCTTCTACTTCATGGACAGTCCCGGCAACGATCTGGAAAGCATTGCCGGGCAGATTGCGTCCGGCTGCAACCTCATCTTCTTTGTCACAGGCAACGGCTCGATCACCAACTTCCCCTTTGTGCCCACCATCAAAATCGTAACGACGACACGGCGCTTTGAACTGCTCGCGCGCGACATGGATGTCAATGCCGGGGCCTACCTCGACGGCGTGCCCATGGACGAATTGGGCAGCCAAATGCTCGATCTGACCATCAACACTGCCAGCGGTCAGCGCAGCGTGGGCGAAAAAGCGGGCCATGCCCAGGTGCAGATCTGGCGCGACTGGCGACAGACCGACGCGTCCCGTCTGGATGACCTGCTGCAGCAGTCGATCCCGACCAGCGCACCCCTTGCCATCCGCCCGCCCCAACACCCAGCCCCGTCCACGACCTTTGACGTGATGGTTGAAGGCGATAACGTTGCGCTGGATCGCGTCGGCTTGGTGCTGCCCACCAGTCTCTGCGCGGGCCAGGTGGCGCAGATGGCAGTCAAGCGGCTCAACCAGGCCGAGCTAGGCCGCGCGTCCGGCATTTCGCGCTTCGTGACCCTGGTGCATACCGAAGGCTGTGGCGTCTCCGGCGGCACATCCGAAGAACTCTATATACGCACCATGGTCGGCTACATCACTCATCCGCTGGTAGGCCCCTGTCTGCTGTTAGAGCATGGCTGCGAAAAGACCCACAACGACTACATGCGCCACCAACTGCGCCAAGCCGGTATCGACCCCGCGTCGCTTGGCTGGGCCAGCGTCCAACTGGACGGGGGCATTGATAAGGTCCTTGCCAGGATCGAAGCCTGGTTTACCGACGCCATTGCGCAGCAAGCGGCCCCCACACCCGACCGCGCCGGTCTCGGCGCGCTGCGTATCGGCGTGGCAGGCACAGGCAGCATCGGCACGTCCACAGCCGCGGCGCTGGCCGAACTGACGGCGCAGATCGTCGCCGCCGGAGGCAGCGTCGTCGCGCCGCAGAACGACCCCTTGCTGTCGGCGCGGTCCTACTACGCCGCCACACTGGGCGAGCAGCCCGCGGTGCCGACGCTGGCCTACGGCGCGCCCATGCGCGAACTTGGCTTTCACATCATGGAAACGCCCACCGAGCATTGGGTCGAAACGCTGACCGGTCTGGGCGCAACTGGCGTCGATCTGATTGTGGCCTACGTGGGCGAGCATCCGCTGCAAACCCACCCGCTTGTGCCGCTGCTCCAGATCACCGACCGGCCCGAAGTCGTGGAGATGTACGGGCCCGACATCGATCTGGTGCTCGAAGGCGACCCCGCGCAGTGGCCCCAACGCATCTTGGAGCGCATCGCGGCCGTCGCGGCCAAGCAGTACGCGCCGCGCCTCTACCAACTGGGCAACATCGACTTCCAAGTCACCCGCGGCTTGCTCGGCGTCTCCATGTAGCGAATTCGCGTCTTAAAAGCAAAGGCCGGTCGATAGTCTTCGACCGGCCTGTTTGTTTCAATATACGGTTTTTCAACGTGCGTGCGCTGCTCTGCTATAGTACGGGGTCTATTGCGCGGCGTCTTCCTCTGCCGTTGTATCGATGCGCGCAAAGAAGACCGCGGTCCCTCCGGTGTCTTCATCCCGCGCCGCGACAATTGCCAAGACCTCGCTCTTGTTGCCGCTCTCCTTGCCAAAAAAACAGAAGGCTCCAGCCTCAGCCGTCTCAGCATCGCCTACGCAGCCGGCGGTCTCGGATGAATTCCATCCGGCGCTGTTCATGCGCTCGACGGTATAGAAATCCTGCACTTCCTGCGCGCTCGCGGCAGTGGTAAAGGCGATGAAGTTCATGCGCCCCTGCGACACGGCTCGCAGCGCCAGCGTCGCGGCTAGCGGCATCTCCATATCGACTTTTTTCAGCCCATCCATGCGCGGCACGTCATCCCACAGTTCGCGCACCGTACCGGCAGAACGGCCGCCCAAGAGCGTATTCACCATGCCGCACGCCGACGTAAAGACCAGCGCGCCGATTAACAGGCCCAAAATCCACAGTCTGTGCTTCAATGCCTTCTCCTCGTTCCAATGTTTTCAGGTAAATATTTGTTGGTAAATGTTTGGTGGGTATATTCACTTGTGGTTGAAAGCTGTCGTCGAATCGAGTATAGGCGACCCTACGCGCCATGCCCGACATACAAGTGACGACTAGCTGACAAAGGCCAGGTGACCGTCCTGCCCCAAAAAGAAAACTCCCCGCGCCGGTGCGGGGAGTTGAAGATATAGGTGAGTCGTAAATCAGCCCTTGTTCTCCTTAGTTCCCCTGCCCAGCAAGGCGCAACATTTCGTCGGTGACAGTTGAAGCTTTTGCACCACACGCCTCCAAGTACATGGAAGTCAGTTCTAGATCCTCAACGCTAAAATTCTCCAGACCTGTAGCCGTGTATTGAGAACCTACTTTACAGGATAGCAGCATATCAACAACCATCTCATGTAGCTTTTCAGCCCCGGGTGGAGGCACAAGCTCTGCAACTTTGTCATGGGCAAGTTGCAACATG
>CAZZNG010000027.1:0-32033 GCA_964655505.1 uncultured Litorilinea sp.
CGGTTGCCTCTGCAGTCGGTTCCTCTGTCGCTTCCTCTGTCGCTTCCTCGGTCGGCTCTGGCGTTGCAGCAGCCTCTACCGTGGGCTCTTCCGTAGGTTCTTCAGTGGGTTCTTCTGTCGCCTCTTCAGTCGGTTGCGGTGTCGCTTCCTCTGCAGGCTCTTCTGTGGCTTCTTCGGCTGGCTCCTCAGTCGCCTCTTCCGTCGGCTCTTCTGTGGCTTCCTCAGTGGGTTCTTCCGTCGCTGCAGGGGTCGCCGCCGCGGCCGCGCCCTCACCACCGGCCAAACCCTCAACCCGGATCACAGCGCCTGAGCCAGGAGGCCCCGCGCCGTTGATGGCGATATAAGCATCGCCCTCTTCATTGAAGTCGATGGACGTGGGGAAGGAAAGCCCTTCCAAGACCGGCTCTGAACCCTCACCCTCGACGATACGCACAATAGCGCCGCTGTTGGGGGTGGGGCCTTGATCCGTGAATTCCGCAAACTGCACGGCATAGAATTCGCCGTCCGGACCGCGCGCAATGTCAGTGAGCATGGTCAGGCCGGTCGCATATTCGCTGGTCGCGCCCATATTGCCGACCTTCATGACCTTGGTCGAGCCAGGGACAAAGGGCGCACCGCTCAACAGCGAAACAATCGCGTTGCCGTCGTCGTCAAACGCAATGCCGGTCGGGACCGGATCGGTCAGCATCTCACCGTCGCGCAAGGGGTTGGGGAAGACGCCCGGCAGCGGCTGGAAGACGGTCAGCACCTCGACTTGACCCGTAGCCGGATCAATACGCAGCAGTGTGTTTCCACCGGCGTCCGCCACCCACAGCTTGCCGTCCGGACCGGCTTCAATGCCATAGGGGTGTGATTCGACAATCGTGTTGTCCGGGTTCATGCGCTTCTCGACGCGCCAGGTGGGGGCGACGACTTCCAGCGATCCATCTTCGCCCACACGCAGGACAGCCGCGGTATTCTCAATCGGTTCCGGCGTGTCCGCGCCGCTCTCGATGTAAGCGCCGCTGGTGACATACAACTCGCCGTCGAGCATCGCTAGCCCTGACCCGCCCGAAGCTTCATCGCCCATCAGGATCGACGGGAGATTGGCAACCACGGTTTCCGTGCCGTCCGGGTCGACGCGAACGATCTGCGACGTATCGCCCATCGTCGCCGTGATCGCTTCGCCTTCAGGGTTTACGGTTTCAACTTCCGTGTCGCCGCCAACGCCCGAATCGACAACATAGACCGACCCATCCGGCGCGACCAGCACGCCCTGTGGCGCGTTCAGGCCATCGATGATGACCTCGCCGGCATCTTGAGCGGTGACTCTCGTGCTCGCAAAGACGAGCGATGCCACAAGCGCCACGAACAGCGGAATCACAACGCTCATGCGTTTAGTCATGTGCTTGCTCCTTCTCCTGGTAAGTGCGAAAAAATGGTTAACAATAAGAACGGAATGCTTGATGGATAACAGGCTGTGCGCGTAAGCACCTCCTTTGTGTCAAGCTCCTTCCAACTGCATCAAACTCCTTTCAACATCGGCAATTTCTAACCAACGGGATCGCTCTCCGCCGCGCGCAGCGTTCAAAGGCTATTGGGCCAAGAGAAAAGCAGCCAATGCCTCGACTTCCTCCGCCGCAAGATGCGCATAGACCGGCATGCGATGAGATGAAAGCGCATAGGCCGGTACGACATAAACTTGCGGATCGATAATGCTCTCAATGATGTATTCGCGCGCGGTTGTCGCGCGGCCCGTATAGGCCGGATCGACCACACGCGCCGCGGCGACGCTTCCCATGTCGTCGTGCGGCGGCGCGAACGTGCCGCGCGTGCCTGCTGTGTCCAGCGTGTGACACACGCCGCAATACTGGGCACGGTAGACAGCAAGCCCCGCGGCAAGCGTTGCCTCATCCGCCACAACCGCAGCAACAGGTTGCGGCGCGCTGTTCACAGGCAGAGACGCCGGGGGCGAAATGGGCGTCGATGCGCTCACAGTCGATTCCGTCACAGTGACCGAAACAGTGACCGAATTGGTCTCTGTCACTTGACTTGAAGCGCTGCTGCCCACGGTTCCCGTCACCGTCTCCGTTACTGCGCCGGTCGCCCCATCCGTGCCGGTCATATCCGGCGGCGCTTGGATGGGCTGGCACGCGGTCACATAGAGGGCAAGAGCGAGGATCAGTGCTGGCACAGGCAGCCCGCGGACAAGGCCAAGGACAGCGCGCAAAGACAACCGGCGTGGATAGGCCATTGGCGACAATCTCTTCCGTTGATTGAAACTACTGGAAACGCTGTTTATCCGCGGGAATTATACGTCGGGCTGCAAACAAATGTAAAGCGCTCACCCCGCATTTTGGCCCATGATACCACTGCCCAACCTTCCGGTGTGCGTGCAGCCAAGCGGCAGCCGCTCACCGCACCCGATTCAACCTTGTCCCTGCTGGCGCTGCTCCCACAACTGGCGCACCATCTGCATGTGCCCCATATGCTCCGCCGTGTGAGCCAGCCCGTGCACCAGCGCATAGCTCATGCTGTACGTGCGATCATGAATGGGCGAGGCGCACTGACGGTCCAGTTCATCCACCCGCAGCCGCGCCAAGACCTGCTGCGAGGACTCGAGCGCGTCGGCCAGCAGCCCGCGCAATGTCTCTGCGTCCTGGCCGCGCGCTTGAAACTCGCGCTCGCGCACCCGCTCCGTTGCTTCGCCCCCGGCCACAGCGGCGATCCAATAGCGCTCCGCCTCGGCAACATGGGTCGCCAAGACAGCCAGCGAGTTCATCTCCTGCCCCGGCACATAGTCAAGCGCCTCCACCGGCAGATCAGCCAACGCCGCATCCATTCCATCATGCAGGGTGGCTAGTTGCTTGGCAAAGTCGCGAAAGAATGGCTCCACGCGTCCCTCCTTCGCCCACAGACTATTTACACAGACTATTTAAACGCAAACACGCGCATCAACCGGGCATCTCTTGCGCCAGCGCCGCGGCCGTCGCTTGGATGCGCTCCCACGCGGCGGCCACATGCCGCCGCTCTGTCTGCGTCTGACCGATGCTCATCCGCAGCGTGTACTGTCCATCGAGCTTCGTGTGCGTCAGATAGAGCGCGCCGCTCTGGTTGAGCCGTTCTTCCAATGTCTCGTTGAACGCGTCCCCGTTGCGATGGCGGAAGCAGACCAGATTGAGCGGAACCGGCGCAGCCAGTTCAAAATCCGGGTGGGTCGCCACCCAATCAGCAAATTCCTGGGCCAGGGCCACATGCTGCCGCACATGATACTGCAAACCAACCACGCCGTAGTGGCGGATCACAAACCACAGCTTGAGCGCGCGAAAGCGCCGCCCCAATGGGATCTGCCAATCACGATAGTCGATGACCGCGCCCGACTCGGTGGCGGCGTTACGCAGATATTCGGGCAAAATGCTCAAGGCGCGAATTAGCGCGCTGCGATCCGCCACAAAGAAACAGTCACAGTCAAAATTGGTGAACATCCACTTATGGGGGTTAAAGCAGTAGCTATCGGCCAGCTCCAGCCCATTGTGGATGGCGCGAAACTCCGGGCAGATCGCGGCTGTGCCCGCCATGGCCCCGTCCACATGCAGCCAAATCCCCTCATCGCGACAGATCCGCCCGATCGCGGGCAGTGGATCGATGGCATTGGAAGAGGTCGTGCCCACGGTCGCCGCCACCATACAGGGGATCAGCCCCGCGGCCTTGTCCGCAGCAATCTGTTCAGCCAGCAGATCGGCGCGCATGGCGTGCTGCGCGTCCACGTCGATCAAGCGCAGGCGCGCCCGGCCCAACCCCGCGATCTTCACCGCTTTTTCAATCGAAGAATGGGCTTGGGTCGAGGCGTACACAGTCAGCCGCCCATCGCAGCCTTGCTCATTGGCATGAAAATTGGTGGCGCGTTCACGCGCCGCAATCACCGCGCAGAGCGCCGCGCTTGAAGCAGAATCCTGGATCACACCGCCGCCGCTCGCGTGGGACATGAACTGAGTGGGCAGATCGAGCATCTGCGCCACCCAATCGAGCACATGGGTTTCCAGTTCAGTGCAAGCGGGGCTTGTCGCCCACAGCATCCCCTGCACGCCAAACCCCGCGGAAAGCAGCTCGCCCAGGATCGAAGGGCCTGAATTGTTGGCGGGAAAGAAGGCAAAGAAATTTGGTGACTGCCAGTGGGTGATGCCGGGCAGGATGATGCGCTCGACATCGGCCATCACGGCAGAGAAGGGTTCTCCTTCCTGCGGCGGTGCAGGCGGCAGTTGGCTGCGGATCGATCCAGGCGCAACTTGCGACATGACCGGGTACTGTTCGACATTCGCCAGATAGTCGGCGATCCAATCGACAAGTTCGTGCCCATGACGGCGAAACGCGTCCGCGCTCATGTGATAGGTCTGCACAGACGACGAAGGCTGATCGGCTTCGGCGGTTGGTTGTGGCTTGGTTTGCATACGATGTTACTCCTTGTCGAGCAGTGTAACACCAGACGCAGACACGGGCAATCGAGCCGAGTACGGGCGCAGCGTAGCGCCAGGCGCAACCGGCTACAGATGATCGGCCAACAGATCGGCCACATCGGGCAGGTCGACTTGCGTCAGCGCCAGCCAACGGCGATAGACTTGGGCCAGCGCGCCAAACCCTTGCACAATGCTAGCCTCCGCGCCAGGGCGCATACCCAAAGCTGCAGCGCCATGCTTGAGCGCAATCATGACGGAGAGCAGACGCTTGGCACATGCAGCCGCCTCAAACCAAGCTAGGTTGTCCTGGTCGCGCAGTGCGTGCCGCGCGGGGAGCGCCGCCTCATACCCAGCCAAGACGCGCGCCGCGGCGCGGTCCCCGGCATACGAACGGACCAGCGTCAGCGTCCACGCCAGATCAAAGCGTGCATCGGTCGCCTGGAACTGGGTCCAGTCGATCACCGTCGCCTGGCCTTGCCCATCCATCAGCAGATTTTCATGGTGGTAATCCCAGTGGACCAGCGCGAGCGGCAGAGGGTTCACCTGTGCGCGTGTATGGGTCAGCCATGTGAGCGCCGGCTGCGCAGTCGCGACCTGATGGCGCTGCGCGATCAACGCCCAGCCGTGCAGTTGGTCGTCAATACTCACCGTCTGCACCTGGCTCGGCGCGCTACCGTGCGCCCAATCAAGCGTATGCAGCCGCGCCAGCAGCCCGCAGAAGGCCTCGACAAAGTGCCGGTCTTCCGCGCGCTCTTGAGCAAAGACCTGCGCGCCAGGCGAGCGACCTGGGGCTTGCTCCATCATCAAAAAAGGGCTGCCCAATGGCCGCGCCGATGGTTCGACCAGCAGCGGCTGCGGCACAGGGTAGCCCAATTCATACAGCAGGTTGAGGCCGCGGAATTCGCGCAGCGCGGTTGCGCCGCCGTCCGCGCCGTAATAGAGCCGCAAAATCTGGCTAGGAACAGCCGCCCCTTCGACGCGCGCGGCAAAGACGCGACTCTCCCACCCCAGTTTCAGCGGCGTCAGGTCGCTCACCGGCCCGGCAGCGCCCTGCGCGGCCAGATACTTGGTCAACCGCGAGACCAATTCTATGTCGGTCAAATTAGACCCCTGCACCATTGGAGAACTCCTTGCAGTGAACGGCGGCGATGAATAGCCAGGGCAAAATGGTGTCGGGCCGGTCGTCTACACGCTCACCTTTGCTGCCATGCACCGTCACACGGACCGCACATTCGATGATAGAAGGGATCATCCGGCGTGATCGCCCCGCGGCGTACCGGCTCGCCCGTCATGCCCGACTTGTAAAGCGCGGCCAAGAATTCGATAGTCCCGCGCACATCCGGGCCGCTCACCGGCGGACGCTGGTTTGCCGCCTTTGCCGCCAAGAAGGCGCGCAACTGTGCCGCATGGGACGACGGCACATCCTCGCCAATCGCGGCCCAGCGTGCCACATCCTCTTCATCCTCGCCATTGGGCAGCCCGCTGTAGCGCCAATCCGCGTTGCGATAGCTGTAAAGGTGGGTAAGTTCGACCGTCGCTTTTTGAAAGTCAAAGCGCACATAGGAAACCTCGCGCGGCGACACCGCGCTGTTGGTCATGTTTGCCAGCGCGCCATTGTCAAAGCGCACGCTTGCCATCGACACATCCTCGACTTCAATGTCGTGATCAAGCGTGCCGATCTGGCCGCGTACCTCCTGCCATTCCCCCATCAGCCACAGCACAAAGTCCATGGCGTGAATGCCGTGGGCCATGCTCGTCCCGCCCAATTCCGTTGCCCACTTGCCGCGCCACGGCACAGCATAATAGGCCGCGCTGCGATACCAGGTGATAATGCTGTTGCAGACAAGCGGGCGGCCCAGTTCCCCGGCCTCGATCAGCCGCTTGAGATGTTGGCCCCCAGAGCCAAAACGCCACTGAAAGACGCTGCTGGTATAGTTGCCGGTGCGCGCCTCTGCCTCCTCGATGCGGTCAAACTCCGCCAGCGACGCGCACAAAGGTTTCTCGCACAACACCCACGCGCCCGCTTCCATGCTCTGAACGCACAGGTCAGCATGTGTCGACGGCGGCGTCGCGATCATCACAATGTCGGGTCGGGTCTGCGCCAGCAATTCCGCCGCGTTGGTGTAATGGGCGGGAATGGCGTGTTCCCGGCTAAACGCCTCGATCCGTTGTGGATCGATGTCCATTGCCCCAACCAATTGAACGTGAGGCTCATTCGCGCGTACCGCGGCGACATGCGAACGGGCAATGCCGCCCGTGCCGATAATGGCGACGCGTTGAGCAGGTCTAGACATGCTTGAGTCCTTCTGCCTGTTGTGGAAGTGGTTGGTTGAACCGGCTAACGGATCGCGCCCCAGCCATCCCAATAGGTGATCTGGCGCGCGGGCACGCGTGAAGCCGGACGGAAATCGTCGCCGGTATAATAGGCCACAGGCAGCAGCGCCGCTTGTGTCACCGTGTCAGGAATCCCCAACAACTCGGCAACCTCCGCAGCATAAACCAGATGCAGCGTCGTCCAGGCCGCGCCCAGGCCGCGTGCGCGCAGCGCCAGCATCAGCGACCAAGTGGCAGGCAGAATCGAGCCGTAAAGCGATGCCTGCGCGGCCATGTCGGGCACTTGCCCATCCTCGGTCAGTTGGTCGGTGCGCCCGTTGATGCAAGGAATAATCAGCACCGGCACTTCGTGCATGTGATCGGCCAAATAGGCTGCTGAATCGGCCACCTTGGCGGCTCGTTCACGCCTGGGATCGTCCGCGGGAATCTGGGCGAATGAGCGCGCCGAACGCCGTCGATAGTTGCGGTACGACTTGGCATAGTACTCGGCAATCCGCGCCCGCTTCTCCGCGTCGGTGACCACGACAAAATGCCACCCCTGCCGGTTAGAGCCGGACGGCGCTTGCAGCGCAATCTCAATGCACTCGGCAATCACCGGGTCGGGCACAGGTCGCGTCAAATCCAGCCGCTTACGTACCGAACGCGTCGTCGTCAGCAGTTTGTCAACTGTTGCCAGATCCATCAACCATTCCCTTTCATTACATCGTGTCCGGCTGCTCCGCGCCAAGCGCCAGCCGGAGTACATACGTTTGAAATGTCAGATCAAGATGGGTGGCGGGCAGCGGCGCGCGGCCATACGGGCTTGCCACATGCGCCCCCATCCCCGCGCCGACGTCCTTGCCGTTCACCCGCAGCCCGTGCGCCCAATCCATAGCCAGCACATCCCCCTGCAAATTCGTATACACGACCGCAGGGCCATCGGCATCTGCGCTTCCTGCCAGTCGATAGTCTGGGCGCAGGCTGCGTATGGCAGCCGTAAAATCGGCAAAGGAGCCATGCACCGCGGCGCGCCCCATCTGTACAATCCAGACATTGCGGCGACCGGGCGAACGGACTTCACGCCGCGCGGTCGGCCCCGTTTCAAGACAGTCTAATCCTTGCGCCGCAGTCAGCGCTAAATAGCTGTTGCCCTTGCGCGCGCACAGCCACTCGCCCGCGTGGGCGACTTCATCAAAAGCAGCCAACGGGCAGTACGCATGGGTAAAAGGTGATTGATCCGCCATGCGCCACGGCTCGTCAAGCGGTGTGCCATCCTGGGGCAAATTGAAGAGCACCAGCGCCGCGTCGCGCCACTGTCCCACGCGCGGCAGGCAGCCGTTGCCGCGCCAGAAGTTGGGCGCGTACGCTTCATGCTGCGAAGCACGGATCGGATGGTTGATCCACACCATCGCTTCCGGCGCAAGGATCGCCTGCACAACCGTCTCGCGCGCGCCCGGCGCGCCGGGCCGGTAATCAACCAGCGATCCCAACAGATAATCCGGCGTGCGATAGATGGCCTGCCGGATGGTTTCGCCCACGCCATAGCACAGGGTTGACCAAGCATCAATTGTCTGGTCCAGCGCCGCGGCAATCACTACTTCAGGCATGGTGTACGCTTCCGCGCAGGCGACGCTCATGGCCGCGGCATAGGGCGGGCAGAACGCGCCCGCGCCCCACAGCAACCGGCACACACCCCCCAGCGGGTGCAGACGCCCACTTTGCAGCCGCCGCACGACCGCTGCCGTTTGCCCGCCGCCGGGAATCCCCTGGTACGAATTCAGGGCCAATTCAAAACAGAGTTTGTCCAGGCACACCGCAGCCAGATCAACCAGATCCGCGTCCGACGCCAGATCAACGACATGGGCCAGCGCCATAAAAAGCTGCGCCATAGCCTCGCCGTCGTTCACCTGCGCCCACTCGCCCGCGGCGTAGCGCAGCAGCATCTCGCGCAAGGTCGCGCCTTGACCGCGCACTTCTGCGCGCAAACTTGGCAGTTGCTCGGCGATCAGCAACTGCACAGCCGCGGCTAAAATCGCCTGCGCCGGTGTGGGATGCACCGGGATCAGCGCAGGCCCCCTGCCATACGCCTGGCGCAGCCCGGTTCGCACCGCATCCAACTTGTCTCCCGACAGGGCCGCGGCATGGCGCGTCAGCAGCCGGATCAGCGCCATCAAACGCTCATAGCGTGTGGTGCGCGCCTCCGCCACATCCACCAACGCCGCGTCGATCGCCTCATCGGGCACACGCTCGGTCTCGCCCAGATAGAGCTTGGCGAGCGCGGCCCAAAGATCGCGGCCCGCGGCCACCTCGCGCCAAAGCTCTACTCGGCGGCTTGCCAGGTCGCCGTATAAGCCGTTGCTGTGCGCGGCATGGACAATGGCAAGCGGCAGCCGCCGCTCCACGCGTACCCCTTCAACGTAATATTCGTCGAGTTCAGGCAGCAGGCGGATCTCATATTCGCCGGGTCGATACGTCTTTGCGTCGCCAAAGGCTGCGCGCGCCCCGGCCTCGACCAGCGGCGCGGCTTCGGCCACAATGCGATCTTGCGCCCTTTGCAGACGCGCAGTCAGTTCGCCCCTCTGCTGCATGGACTTGGGCCACCAGAGATCGATCGGCTCCCCGCGCACAAAGACATCGCGCGTCAAATAGGCCGCGTTCATCAGGTCAGCCAGCGTTTGCCGCCGCGACACAGGCGTCACCGACGTGGGCAGGCGCACGCTTACCGCGCTCGCCGTGTGCAGCCTAACGCCCACAGCCAACGGCGTCGGCCCCAGCGCCACCGTTTGCAGCCGCAGCAGCAGCGCGCAGACCCCGGCCCGCAGCGCAGCGGGAAAGACCAACTTGCCCGCCGCACCGTCATAAAAGCGATGGCTGCTGGCGATCAGTTCGCCGTCGATCCAAAGTTCAACCGGCGAGTAGGTGGTAACGGTGAACACCACCTCGCTTGCCTCCGGCACGACAAGCTGTGCATAGGCCCAGGCCACTACATGCGCGCAGGCTTCTGTGGTGGCGGCGAGATCGAGCAGGTGGTCGCTGCCTGTAGGAACAATCTTCCAGCGTAGATCGCCATAGGCCGCGCCCACTTCGCCCCATTCCACCGGCGCGGGGGCCAAGTCCCGCGCCGGCGCGCCCGCCGCGGCCACAATCGCCGCGCGCGCATCCGGCCCAGCACCCTGCGCCCAATCAGGCCGCGGCGTCACCACCGGCCCGGCCACCAGCCAAGCCGGTACGGCCCCCTGGTCGAGCGCATAGGCAAGATGCGCCGCAGGAACTTCTGTGAGCGGATCGCTCATACACGCTCCTCTATTGACGATGCGCTGACGATACGCCCGCCGCGCCCGATTGCGCTACAGTATAGGGCGCTAACAGTATAGGGCGCTACAACTCCGCTTTGACCGCGGCAAGTTGTTCGCTCTCGGGGCGTTCCTTGTAGAACGGATCGAGCGGATAACAGCCCGATACCATGCCGTTGCGCGGGGCCGTCGTGCAGTCGCTAAAGGTGCGGCAGATGCGCTTGCGCTCCATCTTGCGACCGGCCAACACATCCGACGGCAGGTCAGGATAGGAGAGCATCATGCGCCCCAGCCCCACCGCGTCGGCCCACCCTTGGCGGATCACGGCCTGCGCCACGTTGGGCAGCCAATCTTGCAGATAAGAATAGCCGCTGCCCACGATCAACAGGTCCGGGTTGGCCGCCTTCAACTGGCGCGTCACCTGGATCTGGCGCGCCACGCCCACCAGCGGGTCTTCGGGCGGGCGGTAGCCATCGGACGGCGGGAAAAGCGCCGGGCGCTGAATGTGCGGGTTGTAATAGGGGCTGCCGCCGGTGATGCAGACCAGGCGAATCCCCAACTCGCGCAGCAGGGCAAGGAAGGCCAGCGGCTCGTCCAGCGCAATGCCCGTGCCGCTGGCATCGCCGCCAAAAGCATAGCGATAGTCTGCGGTCTGCACCGGCGCGCCCTGGCGCTCTGCTGCCTCATCCGGGGCAAAGGGCACGAAGTCAAACGCGCTCAGGCGCACACCAATGTGCAGGCCCGGCGCGTCACGCCGGATGCCCGCCACAATCTCGCGCAGGAAGCGCGTCCGGTTCTCAAAGCTGCCGCCATAGCGCCCCGGTCGATCATACGCGCTCAAGAACTCATGGCCGAGATAGCCGTGACAATGCTTGATGTCGACAAAGTCAAAGCCTGCTTCCTGTGCGCGCTGGGCCGCGGCCACAAAATCGCCAATCAGGTCATCGATGGCGTCATCGCTCATCAGCGGGTACTGATCATCTAGACCAAACTTGGGATCGAGCAGCGGATGGTGATAGAGGATCTGCGGGTCGAGCCGCTTCTTGTCCACAGGCCGCGCAAAGCGCCCGGAGTGGGTCAATTGCAGCCCGATCAGCAAGTCATCCGTGCGCCCGTGCGCCTCTGCATGGGCCGCCACCAGTTCCGCGCGCAGATCGGCCAAGTCACCAGCGGCCTCCGGTGTGATCATCAACTGATTGGGATTGGCGCGGCCATCCGGACGCACAGCCACAGCCTCACCGCCCCAGACCAGCTTCGCGCCGCTGCGCCCGAAGTTGCGCCAGCGCCGCCGCACCAAGTCGGTGGGTCGCCCGTCGGTTGTGCCGTCCCACCCCTCCATCGGCAGCACCGCAAAACGGTTGCCAATCGTCCTATCCTCAAATGGCAAAGGCTGCGCCAGCGGAGCCTTATCGCCATGCTCTACCGCTGCGTCACAGGGCAGTTCAATGCCCAATGACTGACAATGGGCCATCCAATCATTTTGGGTACGCAAGGCAGCTACACGCCGTATTTTCATCGTGTTAACGCTTTCCCAACATTGTTCGCTTGACTGTCACATCGCGCTGCGTCTACAGCCGCCGCAGATGAAAACCACCGTCCACATTGATCACTTCGCCGGTCGAATAGGGCAACGCGCCCTCCACCAGCGCCATGACCGCGCGCGCCACATCCTCCGGTTGGCCCCAGCGTCGGATCGGCGTCACCCCATCGGCAATCAGCCGATCATAGCGCGCCTGGACACCGCTCGTCATGTCCGTGGCAATGATGCCAGGGCGCACCTCATAGACGTTAATGCCGTACTCGGCCAGCCGGTCGGCAAAGAGCGCGGTCATCATGCCCAGCCCAGCCTTGGAGATACAATACTCGCCGCGGTTGGTGCTGCTTACATACGCGCTCATCGATCCGATGTTGATGATGCATGGCTGCTCGATTTTGCCCTGCTCCAGCAGATCGATCATGGACTTGGCCGCGCGCTGGGTCAGGAAAAACGGCCCTTTGAGGTTAACGCCCATCACCTCATCATAGCTCTCTTCGCTCGTCTCCAGCAGATCGCGGCGCACGCGCGGGGCCATGCCCGCGTTGTTGACCAGGATGTCAAGCCGGCCAAAGACAGCCAGCGTCTCGTTGATCAGCCTATCCCGATCCGCCGCGCTGCCCACATCCGCCTGTACCACATGCGCCGCGCCGCCCGCGGCCTGGATCGCGTCCGCGCACGCCTGCGCCGCCTCCGCGTTGCCCCGGTAGTTGATCACCACGCGCCGCCCCGACGCGCCGAGCGCCAGCGCGATACCGCGGCCAATGCCGCGGCTCGCGCCCGTGACCAACGCCACCTGCTCACTCATCGCCCAACACCTTAGCGGCTGCTTCCAGGAAGAAGTAATCGCCCCACATCACGCTCTCATTGACGCCCAGGCCCAGCCGCTCATGATACATCCCTTGTTTGAGGATGCCTTCCCATCCCGGCGTCTCCACAGCCAGATACTCCGGCGTTGTCAGCGTCTCCATGATGCGTAAAGCATAGGCGTGATAGGTGCGCGCATAGAGCGGATCGCCGGTCAACTGCGCAAGCTGGAAAAGTCCGCTGGCGGCAATCGCCGCGGCCGAGCTTTCAACCGGATGGGCCGGGGATGGCTCGTCCCAATCGTTGGGCGGCACGCCATGATCCGGCGTATGCTCAATGTAGAAGTTGGCGCACGCCTGCGCGGTCTGCAAATAGCGCGGCTCCCCGGTCAACTTGTAGGCTGTGCCAAAGCCGTACAGCGCCCAGGTCAGCCCCCGCGCCCAAGAGGAATCTGGCCGCCAGCCCTGGTGCGTGCCCTCGCGCAGGAACTCGCCCGTCTCCAGGTCAAAAATGCCCTCATGTGCGGTGCTGCCGTCCCCGCGCACAATCGTCTTGCGCGTGGTCATGCAATGGTCATGGGCGATCTGCAGCAGCGCCGCGTCGCCGCTCTGCTGTGCGGCATAAAAGACAATGCCCACATTCATCATAATATCGATGAAAAGGCTTTCCGGTGCGACAAACGAACGCAGATAGCGCCCCTTGGGCTGAAAGCGCAGCCCCATGGTCTTGCCCGCGTGCACGACGACATCGTTCAGCCGCTCGTCGCCGGTCAGATCATACCAGCGTTTCCAAGTCGACCAGAAGACAAAACCCAAATCGTGTACACTGCGGTCGTCCTTGCGCGGCTCCACCAAGCGCGAATAATGTTCGGCTTTGGCGCGCCAATAGTCATCACCTGTGCGCTGGTACATCAGCCACAATTGGCCGCCCAAAAACCCCTCGCACCAGTTTGTCCATGCCTCGCCGCCATGCTTCCACTTGCCCCCCTGGGTGTACATGGGGAAATAATCGGGGTGCGCCTCGATCAAGTGGCGTAGCTGCTGACCGGCAAAGGCAAAAACCTGCTCACAGCGTTGTTGAAGCGTCGTGACTTCGGCTTTCATGCTCAATCTTTCATCTGATGGGTGTGATGGGCAGTTGTGTGCCCGCTAAACAGAGGATGGCTGCCCGGTGGATGGTACCCCAGCAAGCGGACATAGCAACACAGCACGGCATCGCCCCGTCGCATGATGCCCCGCTGTAATCAGGCCGAAAGCCGGTTGGAACGTCTCGCTGGGTATGTTACACTGGGCCATGCGATTATAGCGATGCGTGTAAAACCATGTCAAGCCACCGAATTGGCTCGCCATCTGCGCCTGCCAAGCGAGTGGTGCGCGCCAGCAGCGATGGATACCCAATGCGCATAGCCCATCTTTCTGACTTGCATCTTCGCCACCATCTGCCCGGCACAGCCCGCATCGAGGCGCGGCGCAGCCGTGCCATGCCCACGCTGCTCCAACTCGCCCTGGATCAGATCAAACTGCACAGCCCCGACCTGCTGGTCGTATCAGGCGATCTGATCGACTACCCCTTTGATGGCTTCGACGATCCGGCAACCCAGCAGCAAGGCCGCGCCGACCTGGAACTCATCGCCGACCTGCTCGCCACCAGCGCGCTGCCCTTGGCTATCGTCCACGGCAACCACGATCACCCGGCGCTCTTCGATGCCGTCTTCGGGCACTTTCCCTTGACCCAGACCCTCGACGGCTACACCATCCACTGCTTCCGCGACGACGAAGGCCCCGACCATGTGCCCGTGCGCAAAGGGGCGTCACAGGAGCGCTTTGAGCGCGCCCTGGCCGAAACAGACGGGCCGCCCCAGATTCATGTTCAACATTACATCGTCTGGCCGGAGCGCAACGAAGAGTATCCCCACACCTACGGCCAAGGCGCGGCCATGCGCGAAGCCATCATCGCCGCGGGCACGGTGCGCTTGGTGCTCAGCGGCCACTACCACCGCGGCGTTCCCCTCTTCTGTGACAAAGGCGTCTACTTTGCCACGGCAGAAGCGCTGTGCGAAGCGCCCCACCCCTTCTATCTCTATGATCTCGCACCGGACGGGACAGTCACCAGCCAGCGCTTCAAACTGGGCGAAAATGCCGCGGACCTCACCTAGCGCACCCCTCATCTAGCCGTTCATTTCTCTGGCAAACGGCTCCCCCTGCGGGTGTGCCAGTGGTGCGAAAATTTGCCCGACGTTCCCCTGATCCGCTACAGTGATAGCGACGTGGTGTCCCCCAGGCCGCGCACCCTGCCGCACAAAGCCGCGGCAGAGGGAAGTTAGCCGAAATCTCCTCCATATTCTCTGCCTGTAGGAGCATTGTTCTATGCGGGACCACTTGCGGGTATTTGCCGGCAACTCAAACCCGACACTCGCTAAAGCCATCTGCGATCACCTCGATATCCCGCTGAGTCCACTGGATATCCGGCGCTTCGCCAACGACAACTTATTTGTCCAGGTGCTCGAAAATGTGCGCGAACGCGATGTCTTTGTCGTGCAATCCTTCACCGCGCCCGTCAGCGACCACATCATCGAACTCATGATCACGCTCGATGCGCTGCGTAGTGCATCAGCCCGCCGCATCACCGCGGTCATCCCCTACTACTCCTATGCACGCTCGGACAAAAAAGACGCGCCGCGCATCTCGATCACAGGTCGGCTCATGGCCGATCTGCTCACCACAGCCGGGGCCAACCGCGTTCTTACCATGGACTTGCACGCGCCCCAGGTGCATGGGTTCTTTAGCATCCCCGTCGACCACCTGACTGCCGTGCCCATCATCACCAATTATGTCAAGAGCAACTACGACCTAAGCAATGCCGTCGTGGTCGCCGCCGACGCGGGCGCGGCCAAACGCATCGGCTACATCGCCGAGCGGCTCAAGCTGCCCATGGCGATCATCGACAAACGCCGCCAAAGTGACCAACATGTCGATCAAGGCTTGGTCGTGGGCGAGGTCAAGGGACGCACCGCGCTGGTCTTTGAAGATGAGATCGCCACCGGCAGCACCCTGGTCACCACCATCCACACCTTGATGGAGGCCGGAGCCGATGGCATCATCGCCGGTGCAACCCACCCCATCTTGTGCGGTCCCGCCGTTCACAACCTAAGCAATGCGCCCATCGAAGAGTTGATCGTCACCAACACCTGCTACGTGCCGCCAGACAAGCAATTCGACAAGCTCAAAACCTTGTCCGTCGCGCCGCTCATGGCCGAAGCCATTCGCCGCATCCACACCGGCGAAAGCGTCGGCGCGCTCTTTACCTAGGCCGCACCCAGATCGCTCAATTTGAGCCATTCGCCCACGGCATCCCCGCGCCGCCTAACTTCCGGGACGCTACGCCCATCTCCGAGCAGATGGGCATCGAGCAACATGCCATCTCCGAGCAGATGGGCATGAAGCGCCGAGCGTCCCGGAAGATCACTCGGTGAATCCCTACTCCTCGATCACATTGCCCTCCCCATCCACCACAACCACCGGCTTGATCGCCTCGAGCTGCGGCTTGAGCGCTTCCGCGTTGCCCACAACCACGATGATGGGCGACTCGCTCTCGATGTACGCGGCCGCGGCCTCCTGCGCCTCTGCCGCGGTCACGGCTTCAATCGCGGGCAAGTAGCTGTTTAACTCCTCGATGGGGACGCCCGTCAACCGGCGCACCGCCAATTGCTCTGCAAAGGTGCCGTAATTCTCCATAGCCAGGGCAAAACTGCCGAGAATCTTGCCCTTGGCCTCATCCAGTTCCTGCTCCGGAATCGGCTCTTGCTGAATACGCGCCAACTCGCCCAAGATCTCGCGGATCGCATCCCCCGTGCTATCCGGGGCAAAGTTGCCGATCACCCGGAACGAACCGGGATCATTAGGACGGGCAAAGCGGCTGTATACGCCATAGGTATAGCCCTTATCCTCGCGCAGGTTTTGAAAGAGGCGTGACGAACTGCCCGACCCCAGCACCGAATTCACCACATCCAGCGCATAGCGTGCCGGATCGCGCGCGTCAACAGCAATGTTGCCCACCTGAATCGTCGCCTGTTCCGCGTCCGGTCGATCCACCAGATAGATCACCTCCGTGTCTCCCTGGCCGCGGCCAGGATAGTCCAAATAGTCAGGCACGTCAGCCGGTCGCCATAGGCTGAAGGTGCGCTCGGTCAGCTTCTGCGCCTCTTCCAGCGTCAGATCGCCCACAATGATCAACAGCGCATTGTTGGCGCGGTAGAAGGTCCGGTGAAAGGCGCGCACATCGTTGCGCGTAAGGCTGGCCACCGTCTCCGGGGTCGTGCTGTAGCCATAGGGATGATCTTGGTACGCGATGCGCTGGAACTGCCGATTTGCCATGCTGTTTGGGTCAACCGCATCCACTTCGAGGAAGGTCAAGGTTTGCTGCTTGGAGACCTCAAAGAGGTCCGGTGGGAAGGAGGGATAGCGCGCCACCTCGCCCAACAGTTCAAACGCCAATTCCCGGTCCGTCGTGAGCGCATCGACCGCGACATAGGTCCACTCCAACGCCGCACCCGCGGAGATCGAACCGCCGACCGACTCAATCGTCTCGGCAATGGTCGCGGCAGAGCGCCAGCGCGTTCCCTGGGTAATCAGGTTTGCCATCAAACCGGCGACCCCCTGCTTGTCGGGCGCGGCAGCCGTCTCGGAACCGCCGACCACCAATTGCAGCCGCAGCTTGGGCACTTCGCTCTGCTGCACAAAGATGACCTCCAGCCCATTCTCCAGGGTGAACGTATTGAAGGGCGGGAAATTGCTGGTCAACTCGCCCAACGACACGGGAACCTCCGTGCGCGTGGTCGTCCCCTCCGGCAGCGCGGCCAATGCATCCGCGGGCAGCACAAGCGGCTCAGGCGTGGTCGCGACCGTGGCGACAGCTTCGACCGGCTGCGCCTCGACCAGCACCTCGTCGGCGGACACGGCTTCTCCCTCGGCCAGCACCGTCTGGAAATTCATGGGTGAATCGCATAGATAGGTCTGCGCCACCCGCTGAATATCCTTGACCGTCACTGCCTCATACATCTCCAGTTCGGCCAAGATACTGTTGGGGTCGCCAAAGGTCAGCGTCGCGTTCTGCAACCACTCCGCTGTGTCCAACGCAGCATTGCGATAGGAAGTCAGCGTGCTCACCTGAACTTGACGCTTGACCCGCGCCAATTCACTCTCGGTCACGCCCTCTTCACGCACCTTGGCAAATTCGGCCAGCATCAGATCGCCCACTGCCTCCGGTGTATCGCCCGAATTGGGCCACGCCGCGCCATAGACAATGGTCGCGCCCAGCAGCGGATTCGTCCCCACAAAGGCCGACGCGGCCAATCCCTCTTGCACAAGGTTGCGCTGGATGCGGCTGCTGTCGCCGCCCGAAAGGATCGCGGTCAACAAATTCAGCGCATAGAAATCCGGGTCACCCCGCGGCGGCGCGACCACGCTCATGGCAATGCGCGGCACCCCCACCAGCGGATCGATCAAGACCTCATGCGTGCCAAGCAAACAACCGCTCTCCGCGTCCACATCCACCACCGGGAATTCATCCGGCAGCGCGTACTGATCAAGAATCGAAGGCAGCGGCTCCCCCGCGGGGATGTCGCCAAAATGCGCTTGGACCAGTGCCTGCGCCTGTGCCACGTCCACATCGCCCACAATCACAAGCGTGGCGTTGTTGGGCTTGTAATAGGTCTCATGGAAGGCAAGCACATCTTCAAACGGCGCGGCCCGCAGATCTTCCACGCTGCCGATAACGGGCCGGGCATAGGGCGCATAACCGGCCATCGGCTGGGTAAAGAGCCGCGCGTTGGCAACGCCATAAGGTGCGTTGGCATAGCGCTGGTTATACTCCTGGATCACCACCTCGCGCTGGTTTTCAAAGGAAGCTTCCGTCACCTGCAACGAGCGCATCCGGTCGGCCTCCATCCACAAGATGCGCGGCAGTTCATTGGCGGGCGCGACTTCCCAATACGCGGTAATGTCGGCCCTGGTATACGCGTTATTGCGCGCGCCAATCGGCTCAAGCAAGCGATCCCATTCACCGCGGGGGATGTTCTCCGAACCCTGGAACATCATATGTTCGAACAGGTGGGCAAAACCCGAGCGGCCCTCTGGGTCATTCGCGCCGCCCACGTAATACCACACGTCGACCGCGACCACCGGCGCGGACCGATCCTGCGCAATGATGACGCGCAGCCCATTGGGCAAGTAGTAATCCTCGACCGGCAGCACATAGTCCTCAAAGCGGATTTCGCTTGTCTCAGCCGCCTCTCCGATGGCAGCATCACTGTCCGGCTGTTCCTGCGCGGCCAACGGTGAGATCGTCGCAGGCAGCAGCAGCGCCAACCAGAGGCTCATCAAAATCGTCCAACGCACCATCCGTCGCATCGCTACATTCTCCACCAAAAAAGCGTTCTTTTTGTCAATGCTCAATGCTTCAACATTCAATGCTTCAATGAAGATTGCGTAAACTTCCCGAAAGCTCACTCGTCATTGTCTTGCATGGGCCTGTCTTGCATGGGGCTGTCTTGCATGGACGATATGTCCAGCCAGGGCGGGAGCGCGCCACTGCCAACCGATTGCCACAGCGCGCTAAATTCAGCGTGCCCCATGCCCTCATAGATGGCCTGCACCAGCATTTGCGCTTGTTCCACATCCTCTGCATAGCCCATGCGCTGCAGCGGCGGCAGCGCGTCCAACGCCAGCGTCAGCGCCTCCTGCCATCCCGCCTGCTGTGCCAACAGACCGGCGAGGTTGAGCCGGATCACCGCGCAGCCATGCTGATCGCCTGCCGCCTCCGCCGCGGCCAATGCCGTGCGATAGAGATCCGCCGCGCTCCCCTCATCGCCCTGCGCCAAACGCGCATGGGCCAATTCAGCTTGCGTGGTCGCCACCCCGCGCGAATCGCCCAGCCGCGTGTACAACGCCAAGGCGTTGCGCAGCGCGGTCTCCGCTTCCCCAGGCGCTTGAGCCTGACGCAGCAGTAGCGCCAGCGCGCTCTGCGCTTGGGCCAGCCCGCGCATATCGCCTAGCGACTGGTGCGCGGCCAGCGCGGCCTCGGCCATGGCTGTCGCTTCCTGTTGGCGGCCCTGGTGGGCATACAACACAGTCAGCGCATTCTGAATCGCGGCCACACCGCGCCGTTCGCCCAGCCGTTCATACGCGCGCAGCGCAGCCTGATAGAGTTGCTCGGCCTTTTCATGTTCGCCCCGCTGCTGATAGAGGAAAGCCAGGGTTGTGCGACAGATGGCCGCGCTGCGCGTGTCGTCCAGCCGTTCAAAGGTTGCCAGCGCACCCTCCATCAGCCCAATGGCCTCCTGGGGTCGCCCCAACTCGGCCAACTGCTCGCCCAACGTCTGGCGCACCACAGCCGCGCCGCGGATGTCGCCCATGGCTTCCGCGCCTGTCAACGCCTTTTGCAGCAGCGCCAGCGCCTCACGCGGCTGTCCCAGCTTGCGCAAGAGCGCAGCCATCGCATGGGCGACAACGGCCTGCCCCCGCGCGTCTTTGAGTTTGCTCGCCGTATTCATGGCCGCGTCATACAGCGCCAGCGCCTCACGCGGGCGGCCCGTCTGCGCCACAAGCCCTGCATAGGCCGTACGCACCACCGCGGCCTCTTGCACATCGCCGATCCGTTCCAACGTGTCCAGCGCCTCGCTGTACAACGCCGCGGCTTCGCCCAACTCGCCCCGCTGGCGCAGCAGCGCGGCCCACGCCGCCTGGGTTGCCGCCCGCTCGCGCACATCGCCCAGTTCCGTCTGGGCCGAAAGCGCGGCCGCAAACTGCGCCTTGGCCGCGTCCAGGCGACCGACCTGGAGCAGCATGACGCCATAGCGGGTCTGGGTCTGGGCCATGCGCCGCTGATCCGCCACAGCCTCGAAGGTGGATAGCGACGCTTCAAAGAGGCGCATGGCCGCGGCAGGGTCGCCCGCCTGCGCGCTCGCCGCGGCCTGGGCCGCCTCCACAAGCGCGCGCAAAGGGGCCTCGTCCGCTTGTTCAGCCAATGCCTCTGCCTGGCGCAGCGCATCGCGCGCCGGTTGGAGCGCGCCGGTTCGGATCGCCTGCTCTGCTTGGTCCACCACAGCCATCACAGCCAGGTCCAGCCGCTCGGCTGATTGGGCTGCGTGCCGCGCCGCGGAAAAATGCTCAACCGCGTCCCCCGGACGACCCTGGCGCGCCGCCACCTCGCCCAGCAGCAAATGCGCCGCGGCCATGCCCGCGTAATCGACCGCGGCCCGCGCAGCCACTAAACTGCGTTCGGCCAATGGACGCGCCTGATCATAGTCTGCGGCGATCTCCGCGGCGCGGGCCTCTTGCAGCCATCGCGCTTGTTCGCTCTCTGGCGCTTGTTTGTTCTCCGGCAGATTGCCCCCCTCGCCCATTGCTATGCCCGCAGAACCAGCCCATTGTGCGCCGGATCATTCACAAACCAGCCCCCATCCTGCTGCACCGCATGGAAGCCCGCGGCTTCAAGCCGCGCCAGCGCCATGTCCAGCGACTGCGCGTCCGGCAGCACGATCTCATACCATTTCAGGCGCGCTGCATCAGGCGGCGGCGGTGGCGCGCCACGCCCAGCCCAAATGTTCAGCCCCAAATGGTGGTGATAGCCCCCCGCGGAGACAAAGCTAGCTTGCCCGCCGAAACGCTGCATCAGGTCAAAGCCCAGCGTATCCAGATAATAGCCCTCGGCTTCAGCCAGATCAGCCACATGCAGATGCACATGGCCCATCACCGTCTCCGGGGGCATCCCTGCCCAATTGCCATTGGCATCAGCCGCGGCCAAAATGCCTTCCGCGTCCAACGGATCGACTGTCATAGCGACTTGGCCGTCGCCAAGCAAGGGCCATTCGCTGCGCGGCCGGTCGCGGTAAATCTCAATGCCGTGCCCATCCGGGTCGGTGAGGTAGAGCGCCTCGCTTACCGCGTGGTCGCTCGCGCCCCCAATCGGCGTCTGTGTCGTCACCAGATGCCGCAGGCAGTTGCCCAACTCCGCGCGCGAAGGCAGGAGCAGCGCAAAATGGTAAAGACCTGTGTGGCCGCGTGCCACTGGCTTGGCATCCGGCTGCGCCAGCAGTTGCAACAGCTTGCGCCCTGTTACGCCAAGCTGCGCGCCGGTTCCGTCTTGCGCCAATACCTGCAAGCCAATCCGGTTGGTGTAGTAATCAACCGATCGCGCCAGATCGCGCACAATCAGCGCGACCGTCCCCATGTGCGTCTCGGCGGGCAGCCGAACTCGCTCGCTCTCACCTGCCATCATTCTCTCCTCTCTAACCCTGCCTCGGCACGGTTCTTCACCACCTGTAAAATCGTATGCTCAAAATCGCTCAGGAGGAAATCGATCCAGAGTCCGGCATAGCGATTGAGCGGCGTCCGCAGCGTATAGCGGCTGGTGAGCGTCAGCCGCACACTGTCCCCGCTGCCTGCGCCCGCCTCAATGCGGTATTCCACATGCTCCACCACCAAATGATCCCCTGCTAGCGCCGCCCAAAGGGGAGAATAGGTCGCGGCAGTTGGATCGAGCATCACGCCGAAACGGTAACGCTGCGCCGGTTCCCAGACCAGCGTCGGCTCCAGCACGCGCATCCCGTTGTCATAGCTGGCGCGGCGCATCCCCGCTGCGCCTGGATTGGTCAACACCGCTTCCACCGGCTGGGGCAGACCCAACAAGCGAAACCACGCAAAGGGCCGCTCTGCTGCTGTAATCGGCGACACCTCAATAAACTGCGCCCATACGCGATCCGCAGGCGCGTCCACCTCGACCACTTGGACGACTTCACGCGTGGTTGGCCGCGGCTGCCACTGCCCTTCGACCGGCATCAAAAGCATGGGCGAGAGCGCGGCCAGCCCGATCCACGCGCCCAACGTCCCGCTGTCGCGGCGCGCGTCCATGATCGCCTTGGTCAATGCGCCGCCGACGGACGACATAACAAAAAAGACAGGCATGCCGATAATGATACAGACCCATGCTTCCATCGCCAGCACGCCGACCAGAATGCCCACTGCCAAACAGACCAACCAGGGCATGAAGACCGCATAGGGCCAAGATCGCTTTAAGTTCTTCGGCCCTAACACCACCGTCAGCGCGCCAATCGCCACCGGGACCAGCACCAGGAAGCTCAACGACAGCGTACCGACCAGCAAATCGCTCGCTTGCAGAAAAATCATCTCACTGATCAGCCCATAGGCCAATCCAGTTCCCATTGCCAACAGCACCGGTGCAGGCAGGCGATTCGGCTGCATGGATGTCCAGCCCTACAACTTTCTAGAAGTGCCTGATCATCAATCCCAAGCGATACGCAACGCAGTGCTCAACCAGCGGCTTCGACTGCCTCCGGCGCGACCCGCCGGCGACCGGCCAGCGCCAGCAGGGCCAGCCCCGCAAAGACCAACGTCATCCCCAAGAGCACGGGCGCGGTCAGCGGTTCACGCAGGAGCAAAATGCCCAACGTCGCCGCGGTCAGCGGTTCGCCCAGGGTCAGCGTCACCGCGTTGGCTGCCGTCGTCGTTTGCAGCCCATGCGCAAATAGAGCATACGCCACAGCGATGGTCACCACCCCCAAATGCAGCGCCACAGCCATGCCCGATGGCTGCGCCAGCCAGCGGAAATCCAGCACCGGAGCCACCGGCAGCAGCATCAGCGCGCCCAGCCCAAAGACCACGCTCATGGCCGCTTCGGGTCGCTGCGCGGCCACCAACTCCTTGCTCATCAACGTATAGAGCGCATAGGAGCCGCCCGCACCCACAGCCAGCCCCAGCCCGGCCAGGTCCAGCACGACGCCGCCCGCGTTCAGCCCCAATACAGTGCACCCGGCGACAGCCAGCAGCGTGGAAGCCAGCCACACGCGACCAGGCCACGCACGATGCAGCAGCCAACTGAGCAGCCCCGCGCTCACCGGGCCACTGCCAATGGCGACCACCGTGCCCACAGCCACGCCTGTGCGCGCGACCGCGGCAAAGAAACAGAGTTGATACGCGGCCATGCACGCGGCGGCCACCAGCGTCGCCCGTACAGGCCAGCGCGTGCGCGGCTGAAAGGCGCGGCGCGCCGTGGCCCACACCAACAGCGCGACCGCGCCGATTGCAATGCGTGCTGTGCCCACAGCCATCGGCGTTGCCCCGCCCGGCGCAAACGTCTGCGCGGTTCCGGTCGTTCCCCAACACACAGCTGCCAAGAGCACAAACCAAGCTCCGGCTGAACTGGTCACATACCGGCTTTCTGCTTGGTTCATCGTGTGCTATCGAATGGGTTGTTGATTGGATAGTCGTTGATTGGATAAGGATTCATCGCGCGGGAGCCGCCTAATCTGGGGTGGGTTGATAGCGTTGGCGCACGTTGGGGATCAGATAGTCTTCAAACGCCCGATCCGCATCATAGTCGGGCGACCAGTTCCAATCTCGCTGCGCCATGCTGTCGTCGATGTCCGCGGGCCAACTGTCGATGATCGCCTCCCGCTTGGGATCAGGCACAAAGTCGATCTGTGCGTCGGGGAAAGCCGCGCAGACCCGTTGGCGGATCTGCGCCGCGGTCAGCGTGAACGCAGCCACGTTGTAGACCTGGCGCGTCAGCTGTGCGGCCTCGGCCCGCGCCAGCTTCAACAGCGCGGTCACGGCATCGGGCATCGCCATAAAGGGAATCCGCGCATCCTCGCGCACAAAGCACGTATAGGGCACGCCTTGGGCCGCAGCGTGGATCATCTCCGGCCCATAGTCGCTTGTCCCGCCGGAAGGCAGCGTAAACGCGCTCAACAAGCCCGGAAAGCGCACCGAGCGAAAGTCAATCGTCGCGGGCTGCGCCGCGGCCAACTGGCGATAGTGGCGGCTGTAATAGGAGCCGAGCATCTCACAGTAGAGCTTGTTGCAGCCGTACATGGTGCGCGGCTGGTTCCATTCAAACTCACGCACCCGCGCATAGAGCCGCTTGCTCTCCCGGTCGGGCAGGCCATAGACCGCAATCGAACTCGGAAAGATAAACTGGATAGCCTGGTCACGCCATTGGCTCTGTTCCGCGGCCAACTGCAGCAGCCCCAACGTCCCCTCGACGTTGACCTGGTGCGCCATCTCCGGCGTGATCTCGCTGCGGGTAGACAACAGCGCGGCCAGATGGTAGATCACATCAATCTCATACTCGCTCACCAGCCGCGACAGGAGATGCGTGTCCAGCAAATTACCCTGTACATGGATCGCCAGCGGTGCGAGGTCATCCGGCAGCGGCTGCACATCCAGCGTGAGCAGTTGGTTGTTGCCCTCCTCGGCCAAGCGCCGGATCAATGCCTGCCCCACCTCGCCGCTTGCGCCGGTAATGAGAATGGCTCGTTTGCGCATGCGCTACCCAATCACCCCAAGTTCGCGCCCAACTTCGGCAAAAATATCCAACGCCCGTTCCAAATCTTCGTCGCTGTGGCTGGCCGAATTCATCACGCGGATGCGCGCCTTGCCCAGAGGCACAGTCGGATAGCCAATCGCCATGGCAAACAGCCCCGCGTCCAACAGCGCCTGGCTGAACCGTTGCGCCAAGGGCGCTTCGCCCAACATCAGCGGCACAATCGGCGTCTGGCTGTGGCCTGTGTCAAACCCAAGCTGCTGCATCCCCGTGCGCATGGTCTCGGCATTGTGCCAAAGCCGCCGTACCAGTTCATCCGATTCTTGCAGCAGATCGACCGCGGCAATGCACGCGGCCACGTCAGGCGCGGTCATGGCGCTGGAAAAGAGGAACGGACGGCCCCGCTGGCGCAGCCACTCGACAATACGCCGTTCGCCCGCCACCAGCCCGCCGACCACGCCGAACGCCTTGCTCAACGTGCCAACTTCGACCTGCACCCGGCCATGCAGCCCGAAGTGATCGACAATCCCGCGGCCCCCTTCGCCCAGAACCCCCTCGCCGTGCGCATCGTCCACCATCAGGATCAGACCGTGCGCCTCCGCGATCTCGCAAATCTGGTCGAGCGGCGCGATGTCCCCATCCATGCTAAACACGCCATCAGTGACGATCAGCCCGCGGCGCAGCGTGCCCGCCTGCGCAATCTTGCGCCGCAGATCGTCCACGTCGTTGTGGGCATAGCGGATCACCGTTGCGCGGCTCAGACGGCACGCGTCAATAATGCTGGCGTGGTTCAGTTCATCGGAAAAGATCGTGTCTTCCCGGCCCACCAGCGCGGGGATCGTCGCCAGATTAGCCGCAAAGCCGCTCTGAAAGGTGATGCACGCCTCGGCCCGCTTGAAGGTCGCCAGCCGCTCCTCCAGCGTAACGTGCAGCGTGGTCGTGCCCGCGATGGTACGCACCGCGCCGGGGCCAACGCCATATTCGTCAATCGCCTGCTTGGCCGCGGCGCGCAGGCGCGGGTGGTTGGCAAGCCCCAGTTAGTTGTTGGCGCAGAAATTGAGCACGCGCCGCCCGTCGATGGTCACCCACGCATCCATGGGCGATTCGACAGTGCGGATGCGCGTGCGCAATCCTGCCGTGTCCAGTTGGGCCAGTTCATCGTCAATCCAAGCAAGAGGGTCTTGACTTTGGGTCGTCGATGCAGGGTGAGATGCCATGATATCGCTCCTTTATCGGTTAGTCGCCAGGGGTGGCATCGCTTGCATCGTACACCGCAGCCGATCCAGCGTCAAGCGACTCCCGCACCGGCAGCAACGAACCCGCGGCCAACTACACCAGACAATACAAATCTTGTGCAAAATGTGCATTTGACAAGCAGCGCGCAATGCCCTTCAACATAACGTACACAATGTGATAGAATGGCGGCGAACACCTAGACAGGCGCAACCATGAATCAACTCCTCACGGTTGGACAACACGTACACAGCAAGACCTCACGCATGAAGCTTGCCGTCGAGCAATTTCTCGGCGGCGGCGGCCAAGGCGAAGTCTATCGGGTCAACATCGACCAGCAAGCCCTGGCCGTTAAGTGGTTTTTCCCCCACTACTTGCGTCAAGACGTGCGGCTGCGCGAACGGTTGGATCAAGCAATCCAGATCGGCCCGCCCAGCGACCGCTTTTTGTGGCCGCTGGAGATTGTCAACGCGCCCGGCGTGGCAGGCTTCGGCTATCTCATGGCGCTGCGCGAGCCGCGCTTTGTGGGCATGGCCGACCTCGTCACACGTCGCGTCGAGCCGTCGCTGCACACCCTGGCGACGCTCGGCTTTGAACTGGCCCACAGCTATCTGCAACTGCACAGCAAGGGCCTTTGTTACCGTGACATCTCATTTGGCAATGTTTTCTTTGACCCAGACACAGGCGAAGCGCGTATCTGCGACAATGACAACGTAGATGTGGACGGACAGCCCGGCGCAATCGGCGGCACAGCGCGCTTCATGGCCCCCGAAATCGTGCGCGGCGAAGCCACGCCCAGCACCCAGACCGATCTCTTTTCGCTGGCCGTCCTTCTCTTCTACTTGCTGATGAACCACCACCCGCTGGAAGGGGCCAAGGAAGCGGCGATCCGCTGTTTTGACCGGCCTGCCATGATCCAACTCTATGGCAGCGACCCGGTCTTCATCTTCGATCCCGACAACACAAGCAACCGCCCCCTCCCCGGGCAGCATGACAACGCGCTGGCCTTCTGGCCCATCTACCCGGCCTTTATCAAACGCCTCTTTACGCGCGCCTTTACCGAGGGCATCGCCGACCCAGTACATGGCCGCGTGCGCGAAAGCGAATGGCGCGCCGCCATGATCCAACTGCGCGATGTCCTGTGCTACTGCCCCAACTGCCAAGCCGAAAACTTCTACGACGCCGAGGCGCTGCGCGCAAGCGGCAACAGCCACAGCGTTGGCAACTGTTGGGCCTGCGGTCAGCCGGTGCGCCTGCCCCCGCGCATCCGTTTGGTACAGGGCAGCGGGCATCAAGTCGTCGTGCTGCGCCACGACAGCAAACTCTATCCCCACCACATCGACCACGCCTGCGCCTATGACTTCCGCCAGCCCATGGCCGAGATTGCCATTCACCCCACCAACCCGAGTATATGGGGCCTGCGCAACCTGACCAGTGAAAAATGGGTTGCCACGACCGCAAACGGCACAGTGCATGATGTGGCCCCCGGTCGTACCGTTACCATCGCCACCGGCACGCGCATCAACTTCGGCCCCAGCGAAGGGGAATTGCGCCTGTGACCCGGTGTCGCCGTTTGGCCGATCTGCCTGCTATCTGTATGGCTGCCGCCTTGCCCATCGGCCACCTGCTCGCCGTCTGCATCCCACAGTCCGCTGTCATAGTCCACTAGGTAGAGTTGAACGTCATGCCGCGCCGGTCTGCCATGCACGCCCAACCGCAGCGCACGCTGAAACGAATCGTGAAGCAATATGGCCGCGATCTGGTCTACGATACCCGGCGCACAGAAGCCCTCCTGCGCGACCTGAGCGGCCAGCACCCGCGCGAGATTTTTGTCCTCATCAATGCACAAAAACAGCGCGTGCCTGCCGAGCTATTGGCCGCGCCCAGTTGGCTGCCCTATAGGGCCATCCATACGCGCCTCTCGCGCCAGCTTCAGCAGCGGCTCGCCATCACCGAAGACGCGGCGGATTGGGCTGTGACAGCTTGGGCCAGCGCCCTAGAGATTGCTCCCGCCACCCCAGATTCATTGTGGCGAAAGCTAACCAATGTTGTGCCCAAGCATAGCCCCATTGGCGGCAAAAAGAGGCGACAAGACGCGCACTCTGGTGTACAATCTAGCACAGCCCCCAAGCGCAAGACCGCGCAAGGCCGCACCAAAGCACGGCGCAGCCGCGCCCAACGCGCCGAACTAGGCTGGCAGATCCCGGCTGTCGGCGTCACCCTGCCGCCGCTGCCCACGCTGCGCCGCACCTTGACGGCGCGCACCGGCTGGCTGGTGGGCGGGACATTCGCCGCTGCAGCCATGCTGATATTGGCCGCGGTGGTCTTGCTCACCCGTGCAGGTGACGGGCCGAGTCAAGCCGCGCCCGGCATGGCCGCTGACCCGGCGGCCACGGCTGCCGCCATCGCCACGCCTGCCGCAGCCGGAGCAGTGTTGAGCGATCTGCCCGAATTTGCGCCAAGCGCGCTGTTGGCCCAGAGCTATCCCACACCGCGCTATGCCCAGGTAAGCGAAGACGGGCTGTTAATCCGCCAAGGGCCTTCGACCGAGGTCGGCTGGATCCATATTCTCAAGCTGCGCGAAACAGTGCGTGTGGTAGGCTACTCGGATGATGGCAAATGGGCCGAGATCGACCAACCGCTTGCGGGCTGGGTCAGCAATGACTATCTGACCTATCAGAGTCCGGACGGCGGCGTGAGCGTGCAGTTGCGCGTGCGCCAAGTACGCACAAGAAACTACACAACCTTGCTCCGCGCCGCACCGCGTGCAGACGCGCCGGAAGTAGCCGCCTTCGCGCCCAATCAGCCGGTGATCGTGATCGCGCTCAGCGGCAACGGCCCAAACAACTGGCTGCAAATTGCCGGGCCGGAAACGGGCTGGCTGGCTGTGCAAGACACCATGTGGCCCACCATGCAGTGAACCGCGTACAGTGTGGTTGAACCGTTCGGGCAACGACGCTCACAGCAGCATCGCATCGCAGCATCACAACAAAATTCGATGGGCAAGCTTGCGCCACCAAGCGACCAGCGCAAGCCCCTATTTTACCCGGTGCGCCTCCACAACGACGTGACGCAGCGGGCTAGGTGAAAGGGTTTATGACCAAACCAACATCCTACAACACATCATCCCCAGATGATGGTATGCGCGACACTGGCAACCGCCGCGCTGAACGCCGCACAGTCGACCGTGACGACAGCGGACTCATCGCCACCGGAAGCCCTCGCGAAAAAGCCATCCTCGTCGGCGTTGAACTCAGCAACTCGCCCCAACTTCTTGATCTCGAAGATTCCCTGGCCGAACTGCGCCTGCTTGCCCAAACAGCAGGCGTCGAAGTGGTCGGCACAGTAACCCAGCGGCTCGACTCGCCCAACCCGGCCACCCTCATCGGAACCGGCAAATTGGAGGAGTTGCACGATGCCGTCCTCAGCACCGGCGCATCGGTCGTCATCTATGACGACGAACTCTCCCCGCGCCAACAGCGCGAAACAGAGCGAGTCTTGGGCCAAGAAGTCAAAGTGCTGGACCGCACCGCGCTCATCCTCGACATCTTCGCCCGCCACGCCCACACGCGCGAAGGCGCGGTGCAAGTCGAACTCGCACAGTACGAATACCGCCTGCCGCGCTTGACCCGCGCCTGGACCCACCTGGCGCGCCAAGTCGGCGGCCGCGCCGGCGGCATCGGGGGCGGCGTCGGCGTGCGTGGCCCTGGTGAAACCCAGTTGGAAGTGGACCGCCGCGAGATCAGCCGCCGCATCGCCTTTCTCAAGCGACAGCTAGAGGAAATCCGCAAACACCGCGACCAGCATCGTCGCCGCCGCCGCCGTTCGGCCATCCCGGTCGTCGCCCTGGTCGGCTATACCAACGCGGGCAAAAGCACCCTGCTCAATGCCTTGACCCAGGCCCAAGTGCGCGCCGAAGACCAACTCTTTGCCACGCTGGACCCCACCACCCGCCGCGCCGAACTGCCCAGCGGCCACACCGCGCTGCTCACCGACACAGTCGGCTTCATTCAAAAACTGCCTACGGAACTGGTCGCCGCTTTCCGCGCCACCCTTGAAGAAGTCACCCAAGCAGATGTCCTCATCCATGTCGTGGACGCCTCCCACCCCAACATGGAAGCCCACATCGCCGCGGTCGAAGAGGTCTTAGAAGACCTGGGCGCGGGCAACAAGCCGCAGTTGATGGCCTTCAACAAGATCGACCGGCTTGCCGACCAGCCGGAAGCGCTCGAAGAACTGCGCCTTCACATGCGCGACTATCGCCACGCAGCCGCGGTCAGCGCCACCAAAGGCATTGGCTTGACCGAACTGCTGGCCGAGCTGGACGAACTCCTGCGCGAGCACATGATCCCCGTCGATCTGCTGATCCCCTATGAGCACGGCGAACTCGTCGCGCTGGCCCATACGCATGGCTTCGTCGAACAAGAAGAACATACCGGGGCAGGAACCCACCTGCGCGGCCGCCTGCCAATTGACCTGGCCGGTCGCTATGCCGCCTTTTGGACGGGTACGCCCCCGTCAGACCCTCAATCCACCAACTCAGAACTTAACAATACCTCACCATCCAGCGATTCATCATCCAACGATTCAACATCCAGCAATTCGCCATCCAGCAATGAGGAGTCCGAACAATGAGCAAACCCTCGGTTGTCGTAACGCGTCGTGTGCCCAAAGCCGGTATGGAAAAGGTTCAAGCTGCCTGTGATGTAAAATTGTGGGATTCGGAAGAGCCAATCCCCCGTGAAACCCTCTTGGAATGGGTCCAGGGCATCGACGGGCTGTACTGCCTCTTGACCGAAAAGATCGACGATGAACTGCTGGACGCGGCCGGTCCGAACCTCAAAGTCGTCAGCACCCTCTCCGTCGGCTACGACCACATCGACGTGCCCGCCTGCCAAAAGCGAGGCGTCGCGGTCGGCAATACCCCCGGTGTACTCACCGGCACAACCGCCGACTTTACCCTGGCGCTGCTCTTGACGACAGCCCGCCGCATCCCCGAATCCATCGACGCCATCCGCCGCGGCGAGTGGACCACCTGGAAGCCCGAATGGATGGCCGGTGTCGATCTCTTTGAGAGCACAGTCGGCATCGTCGGCCTGGGGCGCATCGGCGCAGCGGTCGCCAAACGTTTGCAGGGTTTTGACTGCCGCATCCTCTTCTATGATCCAATGGCAAACATGGAGATCGCCAACCAACTTGGCGCCGAGCGCGTCGATCTGGATACGCTCCTGGCCGAAAG
This sequence comes from uncultured Litorilinea sp., assembly GCA_964655505.1. GTDB lineage: Bacteria > Chloroflexota > Anaerolineae > Caldilineales > Caldilineaceae > QEUY01. Next base: position 31,192 of record CAZZNG010000027.1, read on the forward strand.
CGACTTCATCACCACCCACACCGCGCTCACCGACGAAACCAAGCACTTTTGGGATGCTGAAAAATTCCGCAAGATGAAAAAATCGGCCATCTTCATCAACACCAGCCGCGGCGGCGTGGTCGATCAAGATGCCCTCTACGACGCGCTCGTCAACGGCGAAATCCTCGCTGCGGGCCTGGATGTCACCATTCCCGAACCGCTGCCCGTCGATCACCCGCTGCTCAAGCTGCCCAACTGCGTGGTCGCGCCCCATATTGCGAGCGCATCCGTCGCAACGCGCAGCAAAATGTCCGTGATCGCGGCCGACAACCTCATCGCCGGCTGCACCGGCCAACCGCTGCCCTGCCCAGTCACCGCCTAGCACTGCCATCTAACCGGCACTGGCAGCGTGGGCAGCCACCAGCGTCTTTGACGCCGAAATTCCACACCTAAATCAAAGGTCGTAAACAGGCCGGATACTTTGGCAAACAAAGTAGCAGGGTGGCATAATCAGGACAAATCGTATCTTCAACCAGGCGCATTTGAGCGACGCGCCCAGCCCACTTGATGGGCGGTCGCATCGCTCGCAGGCTGGATTCCATCAGGATTAGCGCAGCATCCCTGCGTTGAATCTGCTACATACGCTCCAGGGAGTGCATTCATGGCAAACAACTCAATAACCATCACCGACAATCGCACCGGTGAAACTTACGAGATTCCTATCGAAAACGAAACCATTCCCGCGGCAGCGCTGCGCAAGATCAAAGTCAACCCAGATGATTTTGGGCTAATGACCTATGACCCTGGTTACGCTAATACGGCCTCTTGCAAGAGCAGCATCACCTACATCGATGGCGACAAAG
>CAZZNG010000028.1:0-31717 GCA_964655505.1 uncultured Litorilinea sp.
ACTACTACCGCACAGGCGGCGACAAACCGCCGCTGGTGCTGGCCCACGGCATCACCGACAGCGGGCTGTGCTTCGAGCGCGTCGCCCGTGCCCTGGAGGCTGATTACGACCTGATCCTGGTCGATGCACGCGGCCACGGCCATTCCACTAAGCCGGAAACCGGCTATGCCCCCAGCGACCACGCCGCGGACCTGGCCGGTCTGATCGACGGGCTGGGGCTGGCGCGGCCCGGCGTCATCGGCCATTCCATGGGCGCGTCTACGGCATCGTATTTGGCCGCGGGCTGGCCGGATCGGGTGCGCGGGTTGATACTGGAAGACCCGCCGTGGCGCTCGCTGACCGACGCAGGCATCGATCCCGCCTCGCGCGACCTGTACCACCGGCGCATCCTGGATCGTCAAGCCATGACCATCGACGAGGTGATCGCCCAGGGGCGCAGTCTCAACCCTAAATGGTCGGAGGAAGATTTTCCGGCCTGGGCCGCGGCCAAGCATCAGGTCGTGCCCCAGGTGACGGAAGCCGCCACCGCGCGCCGCCGCGCTTGGGCCGAGGTGATTGCCGAAATCCAGTGTCCGACGCTGGTGCTGATCGGCGAGCAGGGGGTGTCGGGCAGCGATGTGCCCGCCATTGTCACGCCGGAGCTTGCGGCCGAGGCTCGCAATCTCAATGCCAACCTGCAAATTGCCGAGATTCCCGGCGCGGGGCACAACATTCGCCGTGACCAGTTCGACGCCTATATCGCAGCGGTGCGTCCTTTCCTGGAACGCCTCTTTGCGGCTTAGCAACCAAGGGCGCTTTGAAATGTATAGTGCCCTGCTGTCTTGTGATAGAACTTATGCTGAAATCTTGGCGTTGGCAAACGGCCGCGCTAAGCGCGCGGTAGGTTTGCAGGAATCAGGCATGAAGGTTTGTATAGAAGTTTGTATAGAAAGGGTTATAAAGGGTTTTTGATGAGTGACGCGCGTGTGCGTATCGACGTTTGGTCGGACTACAACTGCCCGTGGTGCTTCCTGGCGAGCACCAGCTTGGAGAAGCTCCAATCATCCCATCCAGTGGAGGTCCACTGGCATTCGTATGAACTACGTCCCAAAGGGTCTCCGCCCATGTCGCCCGAATATAAGGCTCGCATCGAGGCGGCGCAGCCTCGTTTGGTGGCGATGGCTAAAGAGACCTATGGCGTGGAGATAAGTCCCAAGACATCGGTCTTCGACAGCAGACCGGCTTTGATCGGCGCGAAATATGCCGAGGCGCAAGGCGCTGGCGCGGCCTACCATCGGGCCGTCATGCGCGCTTATTGGCAAGAAGATAAGCAGATCGAGGAGCGCACCGTTTTGGCCGACTTGGCCGAGGAACTGGGGTTGGACCGTGACGCATTCCTGGCCGCGCTCGATGATCCCGCCTACGATGAACAAGTGCAGGCGGACATCGACCAGGCGCAGCAGTATGGGCTGACCGGCGTACCGGCCATTGTGTTCGACATGCGCTATCTGATCCCCGGCGCGCAGCCCCACCCCGTGCTGGCCGATGCGGTTGATCAAATCTTGGCTGAATCGAACGGCAACGGCTCCGACGCGAGTTAAGCGGCTAGCCGTGCCAGGAATAGATGCCAGTTTGGCAGTAGGTTCGAAAGCCGAGACGGTGGTAGACAGAATAGCCCATTGGCGATGAACCGAGAACGCCATAGCGATAGCCAAGAAGGTTGGCGTCATGCAGTGCCCTGAGCGTGACCGCAGCGCCGATACCCTGTCGTCTCGCTTGGGGCACGGTGAAGACAAAGTAGATTCCGGCGACGCCAGCGGCAAGAAACATCGTGGATGTGGCAACAGGGACGCCCTGGCGCAAGGCGAGATAATGCCGCCAGGGCGTTTCGTCGTCATATCCGAGGCGAGCATAGATCTCCCCAACCCATTCAGCCTCGCGCGGCCCTTCGCCAAAGCCTTGCGCCAGGGTTGCCACCCAATCAGACAGCATTTCATCCGTCGTCACACGAACAAGTTGAAGATCGTCCGGCGCGGGCGCAGCAGGCTGCACGGCTGCCAGATCAATCGCCATGCCTGGTTCTGTGCCGTCGTGGTCAAACCCATGCGCTTGCAGGCGCGCACCGAGATCACGCGGGCGCATGGAAGGGCCAACGTGCCATGTGCCGGGCACGCCCAGCGCTTGAAAGCGCGCGATGGATTGGGCGAACAGCGCATCGGCCTGTTGTGGCGGGAGATTGGCCCGCACAACACAGTTGTGATAGTCAATGGGCGAGCCGCCGATAGTCCAATGGATGAGCGCATCTTGCCGCTCTTCGCCACCACCGGCGCGGCCCATGGTTAGCAGCAGCGCGATGGCATTCTCTTCGATGGCCTGGATGATCTGTGCAGATGAACCCGTAGAGAGGGGCGGCGCGGTATGCATTAGCCGGTCCTTGCCACCTGCGGGGGCAGGAAGGTTGGGGGATGAGCGCATGGGAGGAAAGACCGGGAACAGCCGTAGCGCCGTCCCCGGTCTTTTGCTTTTTGCTGGACTAGGCAGGCACGTTGACGCGCGCGGCGTTGTCGAGGGCTTCAAGCATCTCCTCGATTGTAATAAACTTGACGCGCGGCCGCCCGGTTTGTTCACCCTGGGCGATCTCTAAGCTGTCGAGCACGCGCCAGCCTTCGATGGTGACAAAGGTCAGGCCGCGCGCCCGCAGGAGTTCTTCGATATCAGCCGAAGCCCCGTCTTCAGCAGGGGTTAGGCTGCCCACATCTTCCAACATACGTTCAACCGTCTCGGCGGCGTCGGGCTTGTTGGTGCCGATGATCCCGCTGGGGCCGCGCTTGGCCCAGCCGACCACATACTCACCGGGAATCGGTTGGCCGGTCTCTGGGTTCAAGACGCGGCCTTGCTGATTGGGGATAACCCCGCTGCGCGCGTCATACGGCACATCCGCCAGGGCAACACCCTTGTAGCCCACGGAGCGCAGCACCATGCCTGCAGGCAGGATGAAGGTCTCGCCCGTGCCGTGGGCGTTGAGGTAGCCGCTCTCGGTTGGGCGCAGTTCGTTGCGTTCGATCTTGACCGCGCCCACCGCGCCGCTGCCATTGTCAATGATCTCGACCGGCGAGACAAGGAAGCGGAAATGAACGCGGCGAGACTTGCCCGCGGGGGGGCGCTGGGCAAATTCGCGCAGGGTTTCCATATTGCGTTTTGCGCCGCTGTCGTTGGCGATCTCTTGTTCGCTCAACGGGTCCAGCGTCAATTCGTCCAGGGCGACGACAGGCTCGGCATCGGCCAACTCGCCAAACTCCTTGATCTCCGGGTTGGTGAATTTCACCTGGGCCGGGCCGCGCCGCGAAAGCACGTAGATATCTTTGACCTTGCTTTCTGCCAGTGCACGGAGGGCATGGTCGGCAATATCAGTCTCTTTCAGTTCATCCACTGTCTTTGCCAGAATACGGGCGACATCCATGGCGACATTGCCCACACCGACGACAACAACTGTCTCGACGTTGAGATCGACATCCAGGTCGACATAATCGGGGTGGCCGTTATACCAGGCCACGAATTCGGTCGCCGACATACTGTTGCCGAGGTCTTCGCCCGGAATGTTTAGCCGCCGGTCTGACTGTGCGCCCACCGCATAGATCACTTGATCGTAGTGGCGGCGCAAGTCGGCGTGGGTGATGTCTGTGCCGAAATTAACATGCCCAAAGAAGCGGAAGCGCGGATCGGAAGCCGTTCGCTCGTAGACCTTAGTGACCGACTTGATCTTTTGATGATCCGGCGCCACACCATACCGCACCAGGCCGAAAGGAGCGGGTAGCCGATCAAACATGTCGATGCGAACGTGGATGTTTTTTTGCTGCAGGAGGCTGCCGGCTGCATAGAAGCCGGAGGGACCTGCACCCACGATCGCTACCCGCAGCGGTCGATTTTCAGTGCCAATTCCTTCTGTCACGTGACCTCTCCTATGAATTATTCATCTACCAACATGATATCCGGCACTGCCCCTATGTTGACCAACTGGGCAAATTGGCATGTGCCTTTTAAACTCGTTTCAACATACCCGCAAATTGACGCGCCAAGGCCAACATGGCGATGCCAAGCTGTACATAATCGCTAGGGCCGAGGGCTGCGATCGGGTTTTCACTCTCATCTGCTTCTTCATAACCGCCTGATGCGATCATTGCCAAGACAGCGCCAAACGCAGCGCCAAGGAGCGAACCGATAACCAAGGGCTTTGCACGAATCTTCATATGCGTCTCCTCTTCCGTTTGGTCGCACCCAAGCGCGCGACGTCTCTCCATACCGACAGGCGGATCTGTATCAATCAAACCATAACGAACTAAATCAACGATGAATGCCCAGCTAATTTATGCTGAACAATTCATGCCAAACAGTCAGCGCGGCCGCGGATGATTGCTCATCAGGCCGCGTAGAAAGCGGCTCCATCCGGTGGCCTTGCGGTCCATGACGATGACCGGCTCGGCAACACGGTCGGCGATCTTCACGGTCTCTGTACGCATCTTGCGGGATGCTTGTTGCGCTTGGCCGAGCCAGCGCGGCAGCCGGTCGACGGCTACATGCATCCCCTTGACCGCAAAGAACGCGATGACCAGCGGGATCACCATGCCAATGAAGCACAGGAAGGCCAGCCAGACTACCGCAATATCCCGCCACAGCTCCAAGCTCACAGTCTACGCCTTTTCTCCTCTACATGTCAGTGAACAAAGACACTTTAATTTTACCAAAGTGTCACGTTGTCAACGTATCATCCGATCAATATGCGACGCTATACGGGCTGATCCTGCTGCGCCTGGCGTGCCAGGTAATCGCGCACAAACGCCTCTTCGTCGGCGCGTGTGGCAATCTGCCCATCGAGCTTGGCTGCGCGCAGGCTGTGTAAAATCTCGCCGACCAGCGGGCCGCGTGCCACACCCATGCGCACGATGTCGTTGCCGTCTAGCTCTGGTGTTACATGACGCAGGTGCTTGCGATAGGTTTCGACGTGCTGTTTCAGCGCAGGCGCATCGGGCAGAACAATCGGCACAAGCGCCAGAGCCGGTTCGCTTAGTCCGTCCAGCAAGCTCACGACACGGCTGGGGGGCAGATCTGTCGCGGTTAGTTCGGCCTGGTAGGCATGGATGCGTTCCAGGTCGCGCATGAGCCGCTGGGTTTCGCCGCGCAGCCCAAGCCGTTCGACCAACTCGGCCCGCGTTTCTTGGGGCAGGCCAAAGGTGAGAATTGCCCAGTAGAGCCGCTCAATCGGTTCAGTGAGCAGCGCGTCATCAGCCTGGGGATCATCGGTCTGTGCTTCCGCCGCGGCTGCACGCAGGCGGCGCAGCGCGCGGAACCCGGCTTCGACGCGCGCGGTGACCTGCAATTGCGGGTGGATGCGCGCCAGCACGCCGAGTTCGTCGAGCCGGGCCAAGGCCCGTTCCGGCATCTCCTCCTGCAAGATGCGCTCCAACTCATGGCGGATGCGCGCGGGCGTGACCCGGTCGAGCAAGCCAATCGCATGTTGCATCAGTTCCTGGGTGCGCGGCTCAATGGTGAAGCCAAAACGCTGCTCATAGCGCACGGCGCGCAGGATGCGCGTGGGATCGTCCACAAAGCTCAGGCTGTGCAGCACCCGCACGACACCCTGCTTGAGATCGTTGACGCCGCCATAAAAGTCGAGCAGTTCCCCCCAACGGTCGGGGTTCAGGCAAAGGGCTAAGGTGTTGATGGTGAAATCGCGGCGGTGTAGGTCGAGTTTGATGTTGCTGTCTTCGACCGTGGGCAGCGCGGTCGGCGCGGTGTAGAACTCGGTGCGCGCCGTGACAAAATCCAGGTGCGGCGGCAGGTCATCGGCTGTATACGAATGGTCGGGATCGTCAAAGCGGAGATCCGCCAGGAGCCGCTGGGTTGCGGGCGGGTAGTCGGGGTCGTCCAGCAGCCATTTGGCTGTGTTGAAGCGGTGGTGGGGCACGACGCGGCCGCCATAGAGCGTCTGCATACGCCGGGCAAAGGCAATCGCGTCGCCCTCGATCACGATGTCCATGTCCAGCGCGGCGACGTCCAGCTGATGGCCGTTCAACAGCAGATCGCGCACGAAGCCGCCAACCACATAGACCGTGTAATTAAGCACATCGACCTCTTCGCCGATCAGCCGCAAGAGCGCGTGCTGTACCGGCGAGAGGGATGTACGCAGCTTTTCGGCGATGGCCGCGGCGTTGCGCTGTGGCAGCGCGTCTTCGTCCCAGAGTTTGATCAGATCGGTGCGCGTGACAATGCCGATGATCTGGTTTTGATCGTCTACAACCGGGATTTGGCCCCAATTGCTTTCGATCATCTTTTGGCGCAGTTCGGGAATGGCCGTATCCGGGTGGACGGTGACCTGCCCGGCGCGCATGAAGCGGCTGACCGGCTGGTCGCCCAGTTTGTGATTGAGCGCGCGGTCGGCCTCGCGCCGGGTCAGCACGCCCAAAAGTTCGTCGCTGCCGTCTGGACGGTGGCGCAGCACGGGAAACCCTTCATGGCCGTAACGGCGCATGAGTTCCGCCGCGGCAGAGACCGGCATGTCCGGGCTAAGTGACTGGGGGCGACCGCTGCTCATGATGTGGCGCACGGTGATGGCGGCGCGGCTGTGTTCTTGCAGCAGTTCGACAATGCGGTCGCGCACGCCGCGCGTGCCCAAGCCTTGGTCGCGCACGGGCGCGGCCGCGGCGCGTGGATGTCCGCCCCCGCCAAGTTCTGTCGCGACTGCGCCCACGTCCACGTCGTCGGTTGTGCTGCGCGCCACGACCTGGATCACGTCGCCCAGGTCGATGACCAAAAAGATGGCGTCAGTCTCATGAAAGTCACGGAAGCGAGTGGCGAGCGCGCTCAACTCATCTTCAAAGCCTTCGGCATTGGCACAGGCGATCATGACCGTATGACCGGCGACTTCGACAAATTCGCTGGCGTCGACCAGCTTTTGGAAGAGGGCGCGCTGCTGCTCACTCAAGGGGTGGTTGAGAAAGTGGGACAGCACCTCCAGGTTCACCTTGTGGTCGGGCTGCATGATCCAAGCCAGGCAGCGCGCGTCGCGGTAGGTGGTGGAGGGATAGGTAAGGCTGCCCGTGTCTTCGTGGATGCCCAACGCAAAGAGCGTGGCGTGCAGAGACGACAGCGTAATGCCGCTGTCGTATAGCTGCTCGACAAGCATGGTGGTGTTGGCCCCCACGGCTTCATAGTGGATCGTCTGGTTGGGCGCGGGCGGCTCGTCGCTTTCGTGGTGATCGAAGATCAATTGCGGCGTCTGGCGATCCATCCCCCTGATCCAGTTGACCGAGCGCGTATCGACGATGATGGCACGCGCGATCTCGCCGCGCGGCACGTCTTTGTCGGTAACAAAGGGGAAGCGGTTGCGGTAGAGGGCCAGAAAACCGGCGACGTTGCGGTTCAACCGCCGCGGCAGCACCGGCAGCGCATCCGGGTAGAGATAGGACGCGGCGAGCAGGGAGGCCAGCGCGTCAAAATCTGTATGTTCGTGGGTTAGAATCACTTCCAGCGCAAGGCTCATCGATGCAGTTCCTAGGCCAAACCGGCGCGCTGTATCAGGTTGCGGGCCGCGCGATTGTGTGCTTCCACCATGCGGCCCAGATCGTGGTAGATAGGCTTGCCCCCTTCGACCAGGAGCCGCCCATGCACCAGGGCAAAGTCCACTTGTTGCGGCTGGCAAAAGACCAGCGCGGCGACTGGATCGTGGACCGCGGCCCCGGCATAGGTGGGCACGTCCAAGTCGAAGCCGATGATGTCCGCGGCCATACCAGGCGCGAGCACGCCAATGTCATCGCGACCGAGCACTTGCGCGCCCCCGCGCGTCGCCAATTCGAGCACCTGGCGCGCGGTCATGGCTTCTGGGTCGGACAGTACGCGCTGCAAGAGCATGGCTTGGCGCGCTTCGGCCAAAAGATGGCTGCCGTCATTGCTGGCGCTGCCATCCACGCCCAGGCCGACCGTGACGCCCGCTCGGCACATGGCGCTGATCGGGGCAATGCCGCTGGCGAGGCGCATATTGCTGGTGGGGCAGTGGGCAACGCCTGTGAGGGTCGCTGCGAGTTGGGCAATCTCGTTTTCGTTCATATGCACACAGTGGGCATGCCACACATCATCGCCCAGCCAGCCCAGTTTTTCCATATACGCTGTGGGGCGCAGGCCAAACCGCTCTAGACAGAATTCCTCTTCGTCCTTGGTTTCGGCTAGATGGGTGTGCAGGCGTACACCCTGGTTAAAGCTGCGCGCCAGTTCGGCGCTGGCTACCATCAACTCCGGCGTCACCGTGAAGGGTCCGTTTGGGGCCAGCACGACGCGGCGCAAAGCAAAGCGTTCCGGATCATGATACGTTTCAACCACACGCCGCGAATCGGTCAAGATGAAGTCTTCATCTTCCGTGGCCGCGTCGGGCGGCAGACCTCCCTGGCTTTCGCCCAGGCTCATGCTGCCGCGCGCGCCGTGAAAGCGCACGCCGATCGCCTCGGCGGCATCAAATTGATCGTCGAGCCGGCTGCCGTTGGGCCAAAGGTAGTGATGATCGCTGCTGGTGGTGCAGCCACTGAGCAGCAGTTCCATCAGCGCGAGTTGGGTGCTGATGTGGACATCCGCCGGGGTCAGGTGTATCCAAATTGGATAGAGGATCTTGAGCCAATCAAAGAGGATGGCGTTTTGCGCGGCGGGTATTGCGCGTGTGAGCGTCTGGAAAAAGTGGTGGTGGGTATTAACCATGCCGGGCATGACCAACTTGCGGCGCGCGTCCACAACTCGATCGACCGTCGCGCGCCGTGCCTCGTCCAATTCGGCGCTGGGGCCAACCCATTCGATCACATGATCTTGCACCAACACCGCGCCATCGACCAGTTCGCGCCGGTGATCGTCCATGGTAAGCAGACAAGCGGCGTGGTCAATTAGGGTGACGGTCAAAGCAGATTCCTCCTCTATGGCCGTGGCGCAAGCGTCGAGGCAGACAGGAATAGTGGTCCACGGTTTCCTGCGTGCTGTCTACAATTGTAGCGCACTGCACTGCATCTCGGAAAGCAAGTCACGACTATAAGATCGCGGCTGTGAAATCATCGCGAACAGAAGCGACAAGAGAGGTGAACAAACAGAGCATCTGCCGCCAGGCTGTTGTGTATCGACTCGGTTGTAGAGAGAAGGTAGTGGATTGGCGATGAATAATCCTTCCTGGACAGATTCAGACGCAACTGGCTCGAATCCTGCTGATGCTGTCGATGCTGCCAATGCTGTCGATGCTGTGCATAACGATCAGGCTGTGCCTGATGATCAAGACGTAAATGCCCTGGCCGAACATATGCCGGATTTTACGCCCAACCCGTTGGTGCGTGCGGCCCTGATCCAGACGGTGATCTCGGCGCGGCTGCCCGGTAAGCTCCTGCGCGAGCCGAGGGTTGACCAGCCGGTGATCGTGGATGCCGGGCCGGACGAAACCGGGTATGCGGACCGTGTGCGGTTGCTCGCCTATGTCACCATGCAGACCGCCACAGAGACAAGTAATGGGACAAGCGATGAGGCAAGCGATCAGACAAGTAATGAAACGAGCCGCGGCTTGGTCGTCGTTCTGCATGGCTGGGAGGGCAGCAGTGACGCCGCGTTCAGCTTGATTTTGATGAGCCATTTGCTTGAAGCGGGCTATGATGTGGTGCGGCTCAACTTGCGCGACCACGGTCCGCGCTATCATGTCGAGCCGCACGCGCTCAACCCCGGTATTTTTCTGGGCACGCTGCTGGCCGAGTCGCATCAGGCTGTGCAGACGGTTGCCGCTTGGTCGCGGGGCAAGCCGGTCTATGTCGTGGGGCCATCTATGGGGGGGAACTTTGTGCTGCGCATGGCTGTGCGCCATGCCACACACCCCATTCCCAATCTGCGCCGTGTGATTGCCGTGAGTCCTGCGCTCGATCCGGGCGACGCCATTGACCAGATCGACAGCCATTGGTACTTACAAGCCTATTTTCGCCCGCGCTGGCTCAGGTCGCTGCGTACCAAGCAATCGCTTTTTCCCCATCTGTACACCTTCGACGATATGTTGGGCGAGCGGTCGCTGCGGCGCATTACCGAGCGCTTGGTCCAGCGCTATACGCCCTATGCCGATGCCGATGACTATTTCAGCCGCTACACGGTGACGGCGCAGGATATCGCGCACATTGCTGTGCCGACCACTGTGTTGAGCGCGGCTGACGACCCAGTCTGCCGTCCGACGACGATGGAAGCGTGGCCGCAGCAGCCCCATCTAAAGCCGGTGCTTCTGCCCTATGGCGGGCATGTGGGCTTTGTTGATATTTGGCCGATCCAGCACCGGCTGCCGGACTTCATCTTGGCGGAGTTGACCTAGGTGGCAATGCGCGCCGGATGACGATGCGCGCCGGGGTGGGGGAGAACGGCAAAATGGCTGTGGGATGAGTGGCCCTCTCTATTCGAAGCGGGTCTGTGAGTGTGTTACAATGGGCGCGTTGGATTTGCCCATGGTTGGGCGTGCAGGAAGCGCAGCGAGGTACTTTGAAAAGACGACCTTGAAAAGACGACGCGGAGAGACAACTTCACCCTGGCTTGGCGGCTGGCCGGAGATTCACGACAGGCGCGTGCGTGAAGCGTTTCGTCGTGTGCCGCGCCGCGAGTTTATCGCGCCCGAGTTGGAGCCGTATGCCTCGCGCGATGCACCGCTGCCCATCGGCGCGGGTCAGACCATCAGTCAGCCCTTCGTCGTGGCGCTCATGGCCCAGGCGTTGCAGGTTGAGCCGGGGATGCGCGTGCTGGAGATCGGCGCAGGCTCCGGCTACAACACCGCGATCCTGTGCGAGTTGGCAACCCTGCCCGGTGAACCACTTGGCCGTTCGGTGTGGGCAATAGAGCGCTTTGAGGTCTTGGCCGAGCGTGCCGCCACCGTGCTGCGGCGGCTGGGCTATGCGCCCCATTTGCGCGTTGGGGATGGCGCTGCCGGATGGCCGAGCGCCGCGCCCTTTGACCGCATCACGGTTGCCGCGGCCGCACCGGCTGTGCCGCGGCCGCTGTGGGAGCAGTTGCGGGTTGGCGGACGCATGGTGATCCCGGTTGGCGGGCACGCCAATGACCAAACCTTGTGGCTGTTGACTAAGCATGAAGACGGTATGCGCAGCCGCAGCCTGGGCGCTGTGCGCTTTGTCCCGCTGGTGTCGCCCATCTTGCACGATCCGGACAACCAAGTGCCGATTGAGCGGCAGTATTAGTTGTGCGACGGTGCGAGGTTTCCAACCAACTCGATGTATGGGCTAACTCGATGTATGGGGCGGCTCCATGTGTGGGTGCTGTCGCTTGCTGTGTCGTACATCCCCCGCTCTTTTCCTGCCAGCCAGAGAATCCAAATATAAAAGCGCTTTCAACAAGAGATCAAAACAGGGAAGATTGAAGCGGATAGGCCAGCTATGGTTTGTTTGATCGTCGGCAGTAGTGGACAACTTGGACGAGCGGTCACCGCGGCTGTGCAGGCGCAGGCCGGTTGGCAGGTGATCACGCGCACCCATCGTGAACTCGACATCAGCCGGCCAGAGACTGCTGCTGCAGTCGCCGCGCTCGCGCCGGATGTGGTGATCAATTGCGCGGCCTGGACAGCGGTCGACGAGGCCGAGGCACAGCCGGATGCCGCCTATGCGGTTAACGCGCTCGGCCCGCTGCATCTGGCGCAAGGCTGCGCGGCTTGTGGGGCTGCCTTGGTCCAGGTGAGCACCAACGAGGTCTTTGCCGGTGCGCCTGGCGTGCGCTATTACGAGTATGACACGCCTGCCCCCGCGTCGGTCTATGCGCGCTCAAAGCGGGCGGGAGAGGTCGCCGCGGCGACGGTGTTGCAGCAGCTCTATGTGGTGCGCGTGGCGTGGCTCTTTGGCCCTGGCGGCAACCATTTTCCGGCCAAGATGGTGGCCGCGGCTGATCGGCACGCGGCGCTGCGCGTGGTCGACGATGAGTATGGCAACCCCACCTACGCGCCGGATGTGGCCGATGCGATTGTGGCGCTGCTTCGTACCCAACGCTTTGGCATTTATCATCTGGTCAACGAGGGGCGCGCCAGCCGTTTTGACTTGGCGCAGGCTGTATTGGCCGCCACCGGGCGCGGCGATGTACCGCTCACGCCCATCGGCCTGGATGAGTGGCCGCGCCCAGCCACGCCCCCGCGCCATGCGGTCTTGGTCAATCAGGCCGCGGCGGCTTTGGGCATTGTGCTGCGTCCGTGGCAAGATGCGTTGGCGGCCTATTTGGCGGTCGAAGGCACACGCTTTGCCATGCCCAAGCCGGTGTGATGCGGGCGGAGCGTAATTGAGTGGATGACGAGGAATCATTGCGAATGAGCGACGAAGCGAAACGACCCGACAACGAAGCCAAGGCGCGTGCGACCAAAACACGCGAGCAGATAGCCAAGGAGCGCATTGCGCGGGCCAAACAAGCTGCACAGGCGCGCCAGGCCGCAGGGAGCGCGCGCCGCGGCGCAAACCCGGTGACCGAAGATGCGACCTATGGCGAGCTGCGCGAGGAAGAGCGGGTCGTCATGCGCCAGCAGATCGCGCTGAACTTGGATGCTTTTCGTGCCGCGCCGGAGAATTTCTCCGCGCGCCCGGTGCGCGTCTACGAACCGCTGCGCACGGTTGCGCCGCCGTTCCTGTCGGTCATTATCCCCAACTACAATGGGATGTCGCTGCTGCCGGGGTTGATGGCCGCGCTGGCCGCGCAGCGATTTACCGATTTCGAGATTCTTGTCGTCGACGATGCCAGCACTGACCAATCGGTTGCCTGGCTGGAGGAGCACTACCCACCCGTGCGCGTGCTGGTGAACCGGCGCAATGAAGGCTTTGTGGCGTCGTGCAATGCCGGTGCGGCTGCTGCGCGGGGCCGCGTGCTGGTGCTGCTCAACAGCGACACAGAGCCGGACCCAGGCTGGACAGAGGCCCTTGCGCTGGCGGTCTGCCGCTCGCCCAAGACGGGGATGTTCGCATCGAAGCTGCTGCTGCACGATCAGCGTGATACGCTGCACGCCGCGGGTGACCTGGTGGGCGTGGACGGCATCCCGCGCAATCGAGGCGTGTGGGAGAAAGACCGTGGCCAATATGATGCCGTGACACAGGTCTTTGGCGGGTGTGGCGGCGCGGTGGCGTATCGGCGTGAAGTGTGGGAGGCGCTGGGCGGCTTTGACGAGTCGTTTTGGATGTATGTCGAGGACGCGGATTTTGCTTTCCGCGCGCGCCTGCTTGGCGTCGAGGCGCAGTTTGTGCCCGATGCGCGCGTCTATCACCGCTTGAACGCGACGGGCGGCGGGCCGCTGGCAAGCTACTACGTGGGGCGCAACACGATTTGGTTGATTGCCAAGAACATGCCGCGCCATCTGCTGCGGCGTCATTTCGCCGCGGTGCTCGGCGGCCAACTGCGCGTCACATGGGATGCACTGCGCCATTGGCGCGGGGCCGAGGCGCGGGCGCGGCTGCGCGGCCAGTTGGCCGGTATTGTGGGGATTGCCCAGGCGCTGCGCCGCCGCCGCGTGATCCAGCGACGGCGCATTCTGGACGATGAAGAGTTGGATATGCAGCTTGCCCGTGACCCCTAGCCGCCCATGCCCTTTGGCGCGTGCGCCTGCTATTGGGGCCGGATGAGCGGCAGCCAGGGGAGGAAGACGCGCACAGGAGCCATTCCCTGGCTGTGTAGGATAGCCTGTTGGCACTGCTGCGGGCTGCGCTCTGAATAGACATCGACAACTGCCACAGTTTCCGCCACAGTTGCCGCCACGGTTTGCGTGGCGGTTTTGTTTTGCCCGCGGATCAGCACATCGACGGGAACCTGCACGCTCGCGCCGGGCGCAATTGCATCGGTACGGGTTTGGGGGAAGGTCATGTCGAAGCTGCCCGCGCTGCGCAGGTTGCGTGCAAGCCGATAGGTGTCGGTCGTATGGCCTGTGTTGGTAATGGTCAGCAGGTGGCGCAGCGGCAGCCCGCTTGTCCCTGTTGCACCGGTAGATGCAGTCACGGTGAAGGCGCGCGTCTGGTTCACAGTGATTTGAGCAAAGGCTGGCTCACCCCAATGGCCCGCGTTGTCTTGTGCCTGGGCGATCAACGTGTGCGTGCCGTTGGGCAAGCAGGTCGTGTCGATTGTGGCGGTTAGCGTTTCTTCGCTGCTGTCCATCTCCTGATCAAGCGGCATGAGGGGCCAGGCCGGGACGGCTGTGTCCCAGGGGGCATGGTTCAGCGTCAGCCTGCCACGGGCGATGTGGCGCGGGACAGGTGTGCCCAACGTTTGCACAGCCGTCACGGTGACCCTGACCCTCTTTTGCTCCCCCCCTTGCGCGCCCCCTTGACCGTCTATGCCGGTGGTCTTCATCATCTCCAGCCGTGGCCCCGCGGGCAGTTGGTAGGGCAGCGCCGCAACGTTGAGCGCATTGTGCAGCGTGGCAAGCGCACGCGGCGCGATGGTCTCTTCGAAGTCGCTGCACGCCTGGAAGAAGGCAGTGCCTAGCTCAAAGGTAAAGGAGGGAACGCCAAGCGTGCCATAGGCCCAGTCGTCGGTCGTGCCATCGGTTGGATAGAGGCAGAAGGGCGTACCTGCTTGGCAAGCATGGTAATCCAGACGGTCGGCGAAGCGCCGCGCCAGCGTCTCCAGGCCTTCGGCATTGGGCGCGCGGACGCTGGTCCAGCCCCAGGGGTAGAGGACGAGCCGCCCATAGCTATGCAGCGAGATAAAGATGCCGGGTGTGGTGTCCGGCGCGGCCGCGTCCAGAGCCTCGGCACGCATATCGGGGTAGATGCTTGCCAAGTATGCTTGAATGGCCTTCACCTCCGGCTCCGAGGCAGGGTGCGCCCCCCGGTAGGTTTCGGCGCAAGGCTGGTCGCTGGAACAGCCGATGCAGGCGTTCCACTGAAAGCTGCTGTTGCGGTTGAGATCAACGCCATAGGCATTCGGGGGGGATGCATTGCTGCAGAGGTCGTTGTTGGTGTTTTTGCGCCACAGCAGCCCCTCTTCGGCCAAGACGCGGCCATCGGGGTTGGCGTGGGGCAGGATGTGTACCTCGCCATGGTCGAGCAGCCAAGTAATGGCCGGGTCTGTGCCATACCCTTGGAGCAGTTCCTCGGCAAAGCGCAGCGCAAGCTCCGCGGTCACATATTCACGCGCGTGGAGCGCGCCGATGACCGTCAAGCGGAATTTGTCGCCGCCGCGCGCGGCGTTGGTGAGAACAAACACGCGCAGGTCATGTCCCTGCTGTGGGCCAAAGCGAATCTTGTTCCAACTGTCGCCAATGTCAACCAGCCGGGCCAGGTTCGGGTGGGCCGCGGCCAGGGCTTCGAGGGTCGCGCTTGTCTCGTCGAGCGTGCGATAGCAGGCATAGCCAGGAATCCCCCCGGTTTGCTCTGCGCTTGTGACGCGCGGGGAAAGGGGCGACTGGTCCGCGGCGAGCGTCATCGAATACGATGCGCCAAGCGCCGCCGCGTCTGCATCATTCAACTGCACCAGCGCGCGCCTTTGGGCGTGGTCTACTTCCCACACATCGTAAGCGGCGGCCAACTGGCCGAGTTCGTCGGGTTGATTGAACTCAACCCACCAGAGCGCCACGCGCGTCGGCTGCGCCTGTGCCGCGGACAAGCTGCAAACAAGCAACAGCCCCACAGCCATGAGGCCGGTTACGGCCACGCGCCACCAGGGGCGCACACTGTTATGCAAAGGGGTCATAGAGCAAGGAGATCATAGGACAGGGCAGTCACAGGGCAATGGGATCATAGGATAAGGAGTCATGGCGTCTGCTTCATCACAGGGCGCAGTTTCAATGCGAGTTGGAGCGAGAAGCGCGCGTCGGGGTCGTCCAGGTCCAACTGCGTGATGGCTGAAATGCGGTCCAGCCGGTAGGTCAACGTGTTGCGGTGGATGTGCAGGCGGTTGGCTGTTTGGCTCAGGTTGCCATGACACGCGAAAAAGGCTTCGAGCGTTTCGACCAGTTCTGCGTTCTTGTTGTCGTCATGGGTGATCAGCCGTCCAAGCGTTTTGCGGAAGAAGTGCATGCCTTCGGGGTTGGAGCCAAGCGCGGTCAAAAGTTGGTAGAGGCCCAGGTCGCCAAAATAGGTGACCGGCGGGCCTTTCCACTGTTTGCCCAACCGCCAACTCTCGCGCGCCTGCTGCAAACTCTGAATCCACTTGGCAGGCCCGACACCGGGCCGTCCAATGCCAATGACCAGCCTGGCTTTGGGGTGCTTGGCTAAGAGGCCGGCTACAAAGTCATTGGCAACGACTTTAAGCTCTCGCCCGCTCTTGGGGTTGTCGATGGGCCAAAAGACAATGTAGCGCTCCTCGCGGCGGGTGTGCGGTGCATTGACGCCGCGCTCGCCGAGGAAGCGCAGCATGGGCGCGGGCCAGTTGGGCACGTCTTGCGCTTCGATCACCCACGCTACATGCGGGCGGGTCAGGTCATAGTCCAGCGACGCGCCGCGCTGAATCCACGCTTGTTCATCGGCGATTTCGCTGGCAAGCAGCTCGTCGAGAAAGGTGGCGCGCATCCGCTCTTCGGCGATGCCGATGGCGTTGAGCTTGGCCCACTCCAGCGCGGCTGCACCGGCTCCCTGGACTGCAACCATCTCTTCGACCGCGCTGATCTCTCCACCGGGACTGGCCGCGCTGCGCAACGTCAGCAAGTAGCCGCGCGCGGATTCATTGGCAAAGATCGGGGTGACGACCGCGCTGTGATAGAGCGACGAACCGTTGGTCGAGCCATGCCCCGGCTCCAGATTGAGCACGCCAACCGCGCTGCTCAGTTTGTCCTGGGGCTGGGTCACCAGCCAACTGCGTAGGGTCATGATGTTGGGGATAGCCCCCAGCGTGGTCTGGCGCACCGGCTCCGGCACATCCTCCAGCCCGGCGACCGCGGCTGGCGTGCCATCTTCGCGCAGCACGACAATGGGCTGTTGCGCGAACTGGTGCAGGCGCTCGGCGATCTTGTCCAGCCCGCCCCCATCCAGCGCGATCTGGTTGAGTTCGCGCTGCAGCTCGCCGGAGCGTTGGGCGATGTACCCGGCGCGGTCTACGATCAGGCGAATGACCGCGCGTTCGATCTGGATCAGCGGGGTGTCTGTGGGCAGCCGAAAGAGCGCGATGCGGCTGGCGCGTGCTGCGTCGACGGCAACTGTGTTCAGCATACCTTGCACGGCAATGGCCGCGACGCGGGCGCTTTCCAGCCCGCGCACCACGCGCTCAAGCCGCATCTGCGGGTCGAGCCGCCGCAGATCGTTCATATCGACCAGCGCGAGTTCGTTGCCGTCCAGCTTGGGGAACGCGGGCGGGCTAGGGCGCAGACTGCACGCCCAACTCACGGGCCGGTTGAGGAACTCATCACCTACCAAAAGCTCGGTTTCGGGCGGTAGGGCCAGACGAAATACATCGTCTATGGTCGCGGTGCTTTTGTACATTTTGCACAACCGAATCTATGTTGAAACATAAATGGAGCCACATACACCTAAACGGTGCAGGTGGCTCCATTGCGCCTGCAATCGAATTCGCAAAGGTTAGGACCCTGCGAATCTCGTCATCTATTCGCCATGTGTTCACAGCTTGTGGCGTGGCGAAGAGGTCGCAGGCCAGATCGTCACGCCTTGGGCAAATTGTATAGACAAGCGGGCGATCGCGCAATTTGCAGTATTTGTTTTTGCAATCTTGCCCAATCGCAAACAGCGGGCGCAAAGCCCGCTGCTACGTAGTGATTTCAGTTGTGCGAGGGGCTATCCAGTGCGCTGTGCCCCTAGGCCGGGCGCGCCCAAGCGGCCATGGCCGCGCCGCACGTCCCCCCCCAAACCGCGCACAAGAGGGTAAAGCCGGTGCCAATCCACTGTGGATTTTGGCCCATGACGGTGGCGGCAATTAGAAAGACGATGACACCCAGGACAAAGCCGATGAGGCTGCCGATGAAGAGCTTGCCAATCGACTGGGTTCTGCTGAGCGCGCCGACCAGGATCGGCCATAGCAGCCAGCCGAGGATGAGCAAGATAAAGCTGACGATGCCGCCGATGAGCGGCTTCCAGTCGGAGCCAAGCGTGCCGCTGGCAATGCCGTAGCCAATGACCGGCCCCGCGCCAATCAGCAGAAAGGCCAGAATATAGAGTACGGGGATTTCAGCCTGAAAGAGCAGGGATGTGGCAACGGCCAGAATCGCGGTAGCCAGGCCCGCGTAAAGGGAGGCTGTCCATATATTTGTTGCCGGGCGTTCGGCAGTGATTGCAGTAAGTGGCAGCATGAGCAGGATCTCCTTTGCGCATAAGGGCGAGGGGATGGATCACGGAAATAAATCTGGACATAATCTATCACGAATCCGCGGGATCGGGCAACTCCTCCCACTCTTCCAACAACCACGCGCCCACCTGTAGATAGAACTGGGGCTGATGGCGACGGGCGAGAACAAGCACCAGACTATCGTCCTCATCCACCGCGATTTCTTCAAGCCACAACCCGCCGTCGATGCCGCGCTTGAGCGACTGCTCGATCTCGGCCAGGGAGGCGAGTGGCTCGCCCTCCAGCGAGGGATAGCAGACCACGCCGTAACATTCGAAGTAGACGCCTTGTTCCAGGTAGAGGTCGATGTCCGCGGCTTGCACGTCGTCGCTCGGCTCGTTGTCCAGCGCTTCGATCAGCGACTCTTCCCAAACCGCGGCAAAGACAACCCGGCTGCCGTTGAGCTGGCTTAACTCGTCATACTGCTCGTCGCTGACAGCGGTGAAGAATTGATCGTCCTGATTGGCGGAAGGCGTCTCCTGGGGCATGGGCGTTGATCCTAGGCGGGCGCGTCCGCTGAACGGGCCGGGCCGGTGACGATCATGCGGGTGGGGATGGTCATCGGCTGGTCAAAGTATTGGCCGCCCGCCCAGAAGTGGCTGAAGCGCGCAGGCAGGCCGCGGTCGATAAACAGGTTGGGGCCTTCCATGAGGTGAAAGTGCAGGTGCGGCCCGGGTGATTGGCCGCTGTTGCCCACCCGGCCAATCAGTGTGCCGCGGCGGATGATTTCGCCCTCGTTGACGGCAAGGCTCGCCTGCTGCAGGTGTGCATAGTAGCTAAATTCGCCGTTGGCGTGGCTGATGGCGACGGCATTGCCCAGCAAGCGGCGCGGGTCATCGCGGAACATGCGCGCATCGGGCACTTGGCCGGGCGCGATATCGGGCATGTCATAGCAGACATAGGCGACTTTGCCCCCCGCTGTGGCATAGACCGGCTGATCCCAACTGTAATGATCTTCCAGGCGGCTGCCGCCCTCGCGGAAAAATTGGTTGTCGGGGCCTAGCTTGACGAAATCGAGGGCAAAGGGCTGGCTGTACGACTCGATCTTGTGTCGGTCGCTCCAGTCGGAGCCTTGGATCGCCCACCAGGTTCCTTCCAGGGGAAAGTGGAGATCCGTCTGCTGCACATGCGGCTCGACCGGGATTTGCAGCACGCTTTGGGTTGTCTCCTCTGCGCCGTCGTATTTGGCGACTGCGGTCACTTCGATCATGCTCAACGGCTCATAGCCGTGCAGCATGAAGTGGATGGTACGCACTGCCAAACCCGTTTGCGCGGCGATGTGCAGGTTGGCTTCGCCTGTGCGCTGTTGAATGATGCGCGCGGGCCAGCGCTGCTCGAATAGCTCTTGGTGGCCTGAATAGCCCTTAAAGACCAGGCCATTCAAGGTCAGCCCTATGCCATAGGCTGTCAAGCCCAGGTCAAAGACGACTTCTTGCATGGGGCCAATGGAAGGAAAAGGCAGCCGGTCCACTTGGTTAAGAACCAGGGTCCTGGGCCTGCTTTCAAGGCGAAGATGCGCGACCTGTCCTGGGTCG
Organism: uncultured Litorilinea sp.; assembly: GCA_964655505.1. Lineage (GTDB taxonomy): Bacteria > Chloroflexota > Anaerolineae > Caldilineales > Caldilineaceae > QEUY01. The sequence continues at coordinate 19,797 of CAZZNG010000028.1, forward strand.
CCGCTTTGCGGTTGCGGTTTGCTGCTCAATCGAATTACCGTCCCAGCCGAATTTGGTGGCTAATCGCCTGCTTGCCTACCAGCATGGCGAGCACTTGGGCGCGATGGTGGCGGCGTTCATGGCGCTGTGCCGGGTGTTCGCCGCCTGGCGTCGTGTGAATGATGTGCAGGACCGCGTGGGCTTCAGCCGGTGCAAGCCGGAAGTAGCGTTCTTCCGTCTCCAGGCTCTCCAGCCGTTCCCACCGATCCGTCCAATCGTTTAGATAGGTCGTATAGCACTGGCGGCAGCGCCACACGCTAAAGGTCTGTTTGTCGCCCTCGTCGCTTTCAACCACCAGCGCGCCGAGGTTTGCCAGCCGTCCTTGGCAGGCAAAGCAGGGTTCCGTGCCCGCGCCCACGCCGCTGCGTTCGAGGAGCCGGTCCGCCCAGTTGTCTGCTGCGGGCTTGTTTGTCTCGCCCCGATTGCGCAGCTTATGCCACAGCCGCGGCCAAAAAGGGAGTCGATCGGGATCGAGTTCCGCCGACTTTTGCAGCCGCACTGCGCCCTCGTCGTGTGTCTCGTCGAGCGTAAAGGCTGCGCCGTGCTCGCGGCGGTTGAAGTTGCTACAGGCCAGGCTCAAGCCGGATTGGACGCGCAGCATCCGCTCCGCCTGATCCGGGGTGCGCTGCTCGTTCTGGCTCCATGTGCAGCGCCCAATCGGCACGCCGTCTTGATTGGTTCGCGGTCGCGGCAGCCAATAGCGGCAGTCGAAACAGGCATCCGCGGCCAGCTGCTGCTCGTCCAGTTTTTGGCGCAGGCGTGCGCTGAAAACGAGGGGATCATCCGGCGGCGTCATGCTCAGCAGCGGCTCGGGGGCAGGGGCGGCCCGCCTTGTCGGGTAGAGCACCAGCGCCGCGGGCGCATCATACCACAGCAGCGCGTACCATTCGGGCGCGGCTGATGCTGCATCAGTCCGGCGCAGGCGCAGTTTCTGATAAACCTGCGTGCGCGTACCCGGATAGACACCCGACATGGTTTCGATATTGAAATGTTGCAGCGATTCACCCTCGTTTGTCATCGTGACCTCTCCGCCGCGATTCTACCGAATCGGGACGCAGGTGGCAAAGAACAGGGCAGGAGATTACTCATCCGCCGCAACTTTACCATTGGCCTCGTTGATCAACGCGGTGGTTTCGGCCACAATTGCGGGTGGCGGGGTCAACCCGGTCAGGGTCTTGAGCAGCATATCGCCGCCATAGCCCCAGACCTGGTCCATTTCGGGCCGCGTGGGCATGGCGAGCGCGGTCGCGGCTTGCTTGGCGAATCCGTCCAACTGTGGCTGCGCGCTGAGATCGACATCGCGCGCCGCGGGCAAGAGCGTGTCGCCGGTTGCCAGCGCGGACGCGGCCGCACCGGTTGTCATGGCCTGGGCGACAGTCAGCGCCAACGCCTGTTGATCCGGCGCGATGGACGCATTGACAAAGAGTCCATCGCTGTAGAGCCAGGGCTGGGCCGGTGCGGCTGGGCCGGCGGGCAGCGGCACAACGACCAGCGCATCGCCCAACGCCGCGGATAACTCCGGCAGCGCCCACGGGCCATCGACCAGGTAAGCAAATTCGCCCTTCTTGAAGCGATCCAGCAGCATCCCGTAGTCGGAATTTACATAACTTCCCTGGGTCTTATTGACGGTTTGCAGCCAGGTGAGGAACGCGGCTGTGCCACCGCTCTGGTCGAGTATGACCGTGCCTGTGTCGTCGAAGAGGGTCGCGCCGTAGGCGGGCAGTCCCCAAGCCAAGTGAAAGAGGTTGGCATAGAGGCCGATGCCGTGGGTGGGGGCGCTGCGCGCGTCAGCCAACCATTCATCGGTGGTGGACGGGAGGGCCGTCGCGTCCACCAAGTTGGTGTTGACGAGCAGTGCCACTGTCTGATAGCTCATTGGCAGCCCATAGAGCGTGCCGTCGACGCGCAGGCTGTCGAGCGCGCCCGGCCAATATTGCTCTGTGAGATCCGCGGCCAGTTGATCATCCAATGGCAGCAGCGTATTGGTTCGAGCCAGTTGATCGATCTGCCAATTGGGCGCGAGCAGGAGATCCGGGCCGCCGCCCGCCTGAGCCGCCTCCACATAGCTTGCCAAGAGATCGTCGGGCGCAACGAAGAGGGTGGCAAGCTGTAGGTCGGGATATTGGCTCTTCACCGCGGCCAGCACTTGGGCCAACGCGTCCCCTTCGTCACCGGCCCAGGAATGCCAAAGCAGCAGCGTGCCGGAGACTGTGACGGGTGTTGGCGCGGGGTCGGCTGGCTGGCCGCCTGGGCCGGTTTCAGCCCCCACTGCGGTCGCGTTGGGCGCGGCGCGTGTGCCCGCTGGGTCTGCAGCGTTTTCGGGGATTGCGGCACTGGTCGGGGATGCAACCGGCGTGGATCGCGCTTGCCGGTTGTTGCAGCCTGCCAACGTAAGCAGCAGACAAAGTGCTGCCAGAAGAACCACGCCGCGCCGGGACAAACTCAAAACCATCATGCCGCAGCCTGATCCGCCAGATAATCGATCAAAGCACGCAGCCCATGCAGATAGCTGCGCCAGCCAAAGCCCGCGATCTGCCCCACGCACACAGGCGCAATCACAGAGGTATGGCGAAAGCTCTCGCGTGTGTGGATGTTGCTCAGGTGAACTTCCACTGTGGGCAGGGCGACGCCTGCCACCGCATCGCGCAGCGCATAGGAGTAGTGGGTGAACGCGCCGGGGTTGATCAGGATGCCCGCGGCCCAATCACGCGCTTCGTGTATGAAGTCAATGATGGCCCCTTCGTAGTTGCTCTGAAAGGCGCGCAAGGTGTGGTCTGGCGCGGCGGCTTGGTGCAGCGCTTCTTCGATGCGCGCCAGGGTCATGCTGCCGTAGATATGCGGTTCGCGCGTGCCGAGCAGATTGAGATTCGGCCCATGAATGACGGCGATTTCAGCCATCGCAACACTCCTCATACGTGAAACCCCACAGGCGATGGGTCAAAGACAGGCAACAGCGACACCCGCGAGGCAGGATGGATCAAGTCAAGATGACGCCAAGCGCGCGGCGCACGATCTCCGGCCCTGGGTCGTCGATGATCACCACGTCGCCCAGCGCCTGCGGAATGATAAAGCGCAGGGTGCTGCCCGCGCGCTTTTTGTCGAAGCGCATGGCGGTCATGATGCTCTCCGCGTCATACCCGGCCAGGCGTGTGGGCAGGCCGAGCCGGTCGACCACCGTTTCGATGCGCGCGGCCAGTTCGGGTGTGCAGCGGCCCAGCATGGCCGCCATATGCGCCGACGCCACCAGCCCCAGCGCGACGCCCTCGCCGTGGCGCACATCGAATTCGCTGACGATCTCGATGGCGTGGCCGAAGGTATGCCCCAGGTTTAAGCGCGCGCGTGCGCCCTGTTCAAAGGGGTCTTCTTCCACGATACGCACTTTCACGCGCACCGCGTCGGCCAACAGTTGGGTCATGCTGGTGGGGCCATGTTCTTCCAGCGCGACAAAAAGGTCTGGATCGCCGATGATGCCGTGCTTGATCACCTCGGCCAGCCCCGCGCGGAATTCGACCGGCGGCAGCGATGCCAACACATCCGGGTCCATGACCACCAGATGCGGCTGTTTGAACGCGCCCACTAAGTTCTTGCCCTGGGGCAGGTCCACGCCGGTCTTGCCCCCAACCGATGCATCGACCATGGACAGGAGCGAGGTCGGAATCTGCACAAAGGGAACGCCGCGCAAGTAGGTGGCCGCGGCAAAACCGGCCATGTCGCCGATCACGCCGCCGCCCAGCGCGATGACCGCGCTGCGACGGTCCAGTTCCGCGGCGAGAAATTGGGTGTACAACTTGGCAACGCTCTCCAGCGTCTTGTGTTCTTCGCCTTCGGGCAGCAGGCAGAGCGTTGGCACATAGCCTGCTTCGACCAGCCCCGCGGCCAGCGTTTCATAGTGCGCGTCCGCAATGCGTTCGTTGGAGACGACAGCCACCGGGCCGGGGCGCAGGCCGCGGTTGGCCGCCAGCTTGCCCGCGTGGGCGAGCAGCCCCGCGCCCAAACAGATGTCATAGCTGCCGCCAGGTTCGCGCACAGGGATGCGCGTCATGCCCGGCACTTCGTTCTCCGCGGCCAATGTCTGCAGCAGGGCGTCAACAATCTCGTCTGGCGTGCGGCCGGAGGTGTCCACCTGGTGCGCGATGGCCGCGTAGGCGTGGCGGCGTTGATGCAGCAGTTCGCGGACGCGCTTGGCGCGTGCGGCCCGGTCGCCGGGCAGCAGTGGGCGTTCATTGGTCGCCTCGATGCGATCTAGGATCGTATCGACCGACGCGGTGAGGCAGATGATCACTCCGCTCTTGGACAAGGCCGCTCGGTTGCCTGAATTGACCAGCGCGCCGCCCCCGGTACTGATGACCAGGCACGACTCTTGAGCCAGTTGGCTGCACAACTGCGCTTCGGCCTGGCGAAAGACTGCCTCGCCATCTTCATGGAAGACTTGGCCGATCGGCTTGCCAAAGTGGGCCTCTAGCTGCGCGTCCATGTCGACAAAGCGGCGGTTGAGCCGGTTGGCAAGCAACTGCCCAATGGTCGTCTTGCCAGTGCCCATGAAGCCGGTCAGGATAATGTTGGTTTCGGCGGGAAAATTCATAGTCGTCATCGGATCTGTTGATTACTTGGCAGCGGCATGGGGCACGCCAGCTTGGTTGAAGAGGGCGAAGTGTTCGGGCTGGACATGCTGCGCCTGGTGCATTAGCACCGCGTTCATCAGTTCAATCGCCACGCGCGATTCCAGCGTCACCCCTGCGCGCACGCCCACACAGGGGTCGTGGCGGCCCTTGCGCAAGTTGTATTCGATCTCATCCAGGTTCTTACGCACCGACTGCTGCGGCTTGACGATGGTTGAGGTGGGCTTGAAGCCGACGCGCAGTGTCAGCGGCATGCCTGTGGTGATGCCGCCGATCAGCCCGCCGTGGCTGTTGCGTTGATAGCCTGTGCGGCGGATTGGGTCGTTGTTTTCGCTGCCGCGGCGTTCGATCACAGCTGTGCCCGCGCCAATCTCAACCGACTGCACCGCGTTGAGTCCGCCCAGGATGCCCATCAAGCGCAGTTTCAGGCTTTGGTAGAGCGGCTCGCCCACCAGCGCGGGGACGTTGACCGCGACCACCTCGACTGCTGCGCCGAGCGAGTCGCCCTCGATGCGTGTCTTTTTGATCAGATCGCCCGCGGCCGATGCAAAATCCGCGTCGAGCGTATAGATCTCGGCTGCGGCCAGGTCTGCTTCCAACTCGGCCAATGCCGCGGGGGGCACAGGGTTGGGCTGGTGGGCCTCAGCCAACTCATTGATGCGCTCGATCAGGCTGACCGGGCTGCGCAGGGGACCGACTTGTTCAATCGACGAGAGGATCAGCGTGCCGAAACGCTCGGCCAGAAAGCGCCGGGCAATCGAGCCGCCGATCACATCGGAAATGGTGGAGCGGTAGCTGGAGCGGCCGCCGCCGCGCACATCCACAAAGCCCTGGGACTTGTGGAACTTCACCAAGTCGGTATGGCCGGGACGCACCTCTCCCTCTGACCCGGCGAATTGCGCGTAGTCACCCGAACGCTGCGACGTGGAGAGTACCACCGCGGCAATCGGTTCGCCGGTGGTATAGCCCGTGTCATAGCCCGTTGTGTGCGACTCGGCCCCATCGACCACTGTCGTGATCGTGCCGCCGTTGAGCAGCGCGTCGTGATCCTCGCTGTAGAGGCCGCTGAGCAGCACCACCTTATCCGACTCGCGGCGCGGGGTTCCATGCTTGTTGCTGCCGGGTCGCCGCCGGTCCAAATAGCCCTGGATGTCGGCGCGCGCAAGCTTCAGGCCGGGGGGGCAGCCAAAGACAATCGTTGTGACTGCCGGGCCGTGAGATTCACCGGCCCCGGCAACGCCAAATAGAGGTCCGCCGAGGATTTCCATAGATGCCGTCCTGATTGCTAGAGCGTTGGTCCAACGTGCGACAGGGACGGTTGCCGTCGTCCATTTGCTGCACGATACATCTACCGCTTGATCGTGGGTGCAGTATAGATCATCCGGCAGGAGAACGCGAATTAATTGGCCTCGTTGCTGCTCTGGCTGCCGCAATGAAGGCGCGCATTTTGGCATGGTCTTTGCGTCCGGGGGACGCTTCGACGCCGCTGCTCACATCCACTCCCCAGGGGGCCACATGGCGCACCGCATCCCCTACGTTCTCCGGCGTGAGGCCGCCCGCCAGGAGCAGGCGCGCTGTTTGGGCCGCGGCTTGCTGGGCCAGCGACCAGTCGGCGCGGTGGCCCGTGCCGCCATAGGCTGTGGGCGAGTAGGCATCGACCATCAGTTGCGGCCCCTCGGCTCCAGCCTGCGCGGCAAACGCGGCGGCCTGCGTCAAATCCTCCGCGGCGGTAGGGCGCAGCGCCTTAAAGCCACGCCCGGCCAGCGTCGCGACTGTTTCGACCGTCTCATCGCCGTGCAACTGGGCATAGGTCAAGCCCGTGGCTTCTAGGATGCGCGCCACGTCGTCTATCGGGTGGTTGACAAAGACGCCAATGCCCTGCACAGGATGGCCCGCAGCGCCCAGCGCGGCGAGGATGGCGCGTACCGTTTCTGGCTCGACATAGCGCGGCGACTTGGCGAAAAGGATGAAGCCCAGATAATCCGCGCCTGCCTCAACCGCCACCCGCGCATCGTCTAGGTTGGTGATGCCGCAGATCTTGATCCGGGTCATGCCGTCAGCCTGCCCGCTTTGACGAATTCGGCCACTTTGGCCGCGCGTTGCGCATGGCGCAGCTTGCAGAAGGTTTCGCCGACCAGGATGGCGTCACAGCCCATTTGGGCAAGCTGCGCCACATCGTCGGTATCGCGGATACCGCTTTCGCCCACCACAATCCGGTCGGGGGGAATCTGGGCGCGCAGCCGCCCGGTGTTGGCGATGTCCACCTCAAAGGTCTTGAGATTGCGGTTGTTGACGCCGATGATCTGCGCGTCCACTGCCAAGGCGCGTGCAAGCTCTTCTTCGTCGTGTACCTCGACCAACGCCTGCATCCCCAACTCGTAGGCGAGTTGGTAAAGCTCTCGCAGTTCGTTGTCGCTGAGGACTGCCACAATCAGCAGCACGGCATCCGCGCCCGCCATGCGCGCCTCATAGACCTGATACTCATGGTAGAGAAAGTCCTTGCGCAGCACAGGCACTTCGCGCTTGATGGCGCGCAGATGCTCCTTGATGGCTGTCAGGTATTCGAGTTGACCCTGAAAAAAGCGGCTGTCGGTCAAGCAGGAGATGGCCGCCGCGCCGTTGCGCGCATAGGTTTCGGCAATCTTAATCGGGTCCCAATCCTGGGCAATCAGCCCTTTGGACGGGCTGGCGCGCTTGACTTCCGCGATCAAGCTTGCGCCCGGCTGGGCACGCAGCGCCCCGGCAAAGTCCAATGCAGGGGGTGCAAGGCGGGCAAAAGCCTTGACCTGGGCTAAAGACATCTCCTGCATGCGCTTTGGCACTTCCTGGCGCTTCCAATCCATGATGAAATCAAGCACTTGGCCTTTGTGCTTGGCAATATCCAGCTTGGAGTGTTTCATTGGCTGTAGTCCATTCCGGCCCGTTTTTGTCTAGCGTTCAGAACATTGCAACGCGGCTGCATATCGTGGCTGCACAGTGCGGATCCATACAGTGCAGCTACATACAGTGCGGATACATTATGATTCGGCTGCGAAACTTTGGGTCTTGGCGATATAGCGCTGCAAGACGTCGCGTGCCGCGCCGCTGTCGAGGCTCTCGGTCGCGGCCTGCAGCCCATCCTCCAGGCTGAGGCCGGTCACACTGAGCGCGGCCGCGGCGTTGAGCAGCACCACATCGCGCTTAGGCCCCTTCAGTTCGCCGTTTAGGATGCCGTGGGCAATGGCAGCGTTGGTGGCTGCGTCGCCGCCCTGCAGATCGGCCAGGGTGGCGCGGGCAAAGCCAAGCTCGCCCGGGTCGAAGTCGAAGCTGCGTACCTCGCCGCCTTCGTACTCGCTGATATGGCTTCCGCCGGTGGTGGTCAATTCGTCCAGCCCTGCGCCCGTCTCATAGTAACCGTGGACGACGTAAGCGGCTTTGCTGCCCATCTGCCCCAGCACTTGCGCCATGACCGAGGTCAGCGCCAGGTCGTAGACGCCGATCAACTGGTGGGTGGTCGGCGCGGGGTTGGTCAGCGGGCCGAGAATGTTGAAGATGGTGCGCGCGGCCAGTTCACGGCGCGGGCCGATGGCGTAGCGCATGGCGGGATGGTAGGCAGGTGCAAAGAGAAAGGCAATGCCGATTTCTTCGATGCAGGCCGCGGCCTGCTCCGGCTTGAGCGCCAATTGCACGCCCAGCGCTTCGAGCAGATCGGCGCTGCCCGCGCGTTTGTTGGATCGGTTGCCGTGTTTGGCGACCTTGACGCCTGCACCGGCAATCACAAACGCGGCGATGGTGCTGATGTTGAACTTATAGGTTCCGTCGCCGCCGGTTCCGACGATGTCAACCAACGGCTCGTCGCCAATGTCGGGGCGTACCTGAACCGCCTCGCGGCGCATGGCCGACGCGCAGCCGGTGATCTCGGCGACGGTCTCGCCTTTGAGCCGCAGCCCGGCCAAGAACGCGCCGATCTGTGCCTGGGTTGCCTCGCCGCGCATGATCTCGCTCATGGCCGCGTCAGCCTGCTCGGTTGTGAGGTCTTGCCCCTCGAATAGCTGGTGGATGGCAACTTGGATGGCGGGTTGTGTCATCAGGTTCCTCCATGAACTTTGCACATGGCGGCGCGGCAAGCGCTTTAGGCCGCGTCGGGGTCGGTGAATGATTTGAGCCAAGCAAAGAATGGCGCAATCAGGCTGTCGGGATCGACGTCGAGCGATATGCCTAGCTTAACGGCGGCCATCCCCCACGCAGCCGCTAGGGTCTGTTGCAAGAACGGCTCGGCCTCGTTCCATTCTTCGGGCGATGTGTCCCGCACATTCTCTTCCAGCCCGACCAGCAGGTAGGTCACCGCGCTGAAGGCGAGCAGCCGCTCATAGAGGCCCAAACGCAGCCCCATGGCCGGCTCGTCGCTCTGCATGAGATAGGCGTCGCGCCAAGCGTCCTGCTGGGCAGTGGTGAGCGACTGCGTTTCAAAGTGCAGGAAACGGGCGCAGTCCAGCGCGGGGTCGCCAATGCCAAACATCTCCCAATCGAGCAGCATGGCCTGGCCGCGGTGCAGCAGCGCATGGTCTAGGCGTAGATCGCCATGCACCGGAGCGGGCGGCGTCTGGCCGAAATGGGGCAGGGCCGTTTCGACTAGTTGGGTCGCCGTGTCAGCCAATTGCCCAAAGGCCGCGGCAATGGCAAGGTGTTCCGGCAGCCATGCGCGAGTGCGTTGGATGCTGCCCCGTTCCAGCCGCCAGTAAAAGTCCAGATTGACTGGACGCGGTGAGAAACGACGCAGCGCCTGCACATCGGCGCGGTGCAGCGTGGCGACCGACGCGGCCAAGGCGTCCAGCGTCGACGGGTCGGCAGGGTCGAGCGCATCGCCCTCGGCCCAATGATAGATGAGCACTGGCCGCGCCAACCCCTCTGGTATGCGATCCACCCAGAGCGGCGCGGGCGCAAGACCGAGCGGCGCGGCAAGCTGCATACCGTCGAATTGGCGGCGGCTGCGCGCTTGCCCTGTGTCTAGATAGAATTTAACAACAGCATCGACTTCCGCGCCGCGTGTGACAGCGTTTGCGGCGTGGACCGCGCTCTCAACCTCCATGTAGCCTGCGTGCGGATCGATCCCCTGCGCCCGCACCCGCCAGAGCAGATTTTCGTCCCCTTGCCACTGGTCGAGCACAGTTAAATTGGCCTGGCGGAATTCGCTGGTGGGGGCGTCGGTCAGGTAGCGCAGAATCCCGTCCGTCAATTCTTGCGGCATATCAGCCATATCAGAGCCTAATTACAACGTTCTAGCTTGAGAAAGTTTGCCAACAGCATCTTGCCGTGTTCGGTCAAGATGCTTTCCGGATGAAATTGGACGCCGTAGATCGGCAGTTCCCGATGGCGCAAGCCCATCAACTCGCCCTCGTCTGTGCGCGCGGTGACGATCAACTCGTCGGGCAGCGGTTCGGCGACAACCAGGCTGTGATAGCGTGTGGCTGTGAAGGGGCTTGGCAGCCCGGCAAAGAGGCCATCTCCCTCATGGATGACGGGGCTAACCTTGCCGTGCATGAGCCGCGGCGCGCGGATGACTTGGCCGCCAAAGGTATGGCCGATGCACTGCTGGCCCAGACAGACGCCCAACACCGGCGTATGCCGGCCCAGGACGCGGATCGCCTCGTTGCTGACGCCGCCGTCCACATCGGGCGTGCCGGGGCCGGGGCTGATGACGACGTGGGTCGGGCGCATGTCTGCCAACTCTTCGATGTCGATCTCGTCGTTGCGCCAGACCTTGATCTCCTGATCGCTGTACGCGCCGGGCACGCGCTCATGCAGGATCAATTCACCGAGGAACTGGACTAGATTGTAGGTAAAACTGTCGTAATTGTCGATTACCGCGATCATGGTTGGCGTCTCCTCACATTGTACCGGATCGTACCGGACAACAGTCTGCCGAGCGATTTTGCAGCGCATCGCCAGGCGTGGACGGAACGGCGTTGGGCGAGCCAGGTTAGGCTGTGGCTTGCGCCTTCTTGCGGCGGCGTTCGGCGCTGCGGCTGATGCGATTCCAGACGCCGGTCAACCCCATGGCCTGCTTGACCGCTTGCAGCGTCGTTTTGGCCTCCTCGCGCATACGCAGCGTCCCCTCGAAAAGCAGTTCGTCTACAAGCCCGGTCTGGCTCTCGTAGTAAGCTCGCCGCTCGCGTATGGGGTCGAGGAAGTTGTTGAGCGCAACGGCCAGCTTTTCTTTCACCTCCACGTCCCCCACCTTGCCCGCGCGGTAGCGCGCCTTGAGGTCTTCGACTTCCGCGGTGTTGGGGTTGAACGCGTCGTGGTAGATAAAGACCGGGTTGCCCTCGACGCGGCCCGGCACATCCGCGCTGATGCGGTTGGGGTCGGTGTACATGCTCATGACGCGACGGCGCACGGTCGCCTCGTCGTCGCTCAGGAAGATGGCGTTGTCCAGGCTCTTGCTCATCTTGGCCTGCCCATCGGTGCCGACCAGCGTGCCGCCCACCACATAGGGGTCGGGCAAGGGGAACACCTCGCCGTAGGCGTTGTTAAAGCGCCGCGCGATCTGGCGCGTTAGCTCCACATGGCTTTCGTTGTCCTTGCCCACAGGGACCAAGTGGGCGCGCGGCAGCAGAATGTCCGCGGCTTGCAATACCGGATAGCCCAGCAGGTTATACGGGATCTGCTCCATGTGCGCGGCAGCAGCCATGTCTTTGATCGTCGGCAACTGCATCAAACGCTCGACCGTGATCATGCCGCTGATGAGCAGTTGCAGTTCATAGGTTTCGTGTACCGCGGATTGCAGGAAGAAGGTTACTTTGTGGGGGTCGATGCCAATCGCAAGATGATCCATCACGATTGTGCGTGCGTTGTCTGCAATCTGCAGAATATCTTCCTTCTCCGCCTTGGTGGTCAGCATGTGCAGATCGGCCACGATGAAGAAGCACTCATATTGATCTTGCAGCGCCAGACGGTGACGGTGGCTGCCGATGTAATGCCCCAGGTGCAGCTTGCCCGTGGGCCGGTCGCCGGTCAAAATTCGCTTGCGTTGACCTGTGTCACTCATGATTCTTTCCTCTATCTCTCCAAAACTCTCTCGATTTTACTTTAATAAAGGCCTCGTTCGGCTTGCTCGACGGCGACGGCCAGCGCACGCGCCTTGTGCAAGGATTCGTTGTATTCATAGGTCGGGTCGCTGTCGGCGACGATGCCGCCCCCGGCCTGTAAATGACAGACGTTGCCATGCATGGTGATTGTACGCAAAGTGATGCAGGTGTCCATTGTGCCGTCATAATCAATGTA